>NZ_JBLKBZ010000015.1:0-100683 GCF_047530935.1 Enterobacter sp. 03-F-07-AD-ECC
GAAGCTGACGTCCGGGGTCAGGTCTTTGTAATCCTTGCAGGCCAGCTCGCAGGTTTTGCACCCGGTGCAACGGCTGGAGTCAATAAAAAATCCATACTGAGTCGTCATCGGTTACTCCTTACGCCTTCTCGATCTGCACCAGATTGGTGTGCTGCGGGTTGCCTTTCGCCAGCGGTGACGGGCGATGGGTGGTCAACGTGTTGATGCATGAGCCGTGGTCGATCCGATCGCCGTTCATGTTGGCGTCGTGCCAGGCCCCCTGGCCCATCGCGCTGACGCCGGGCATGATGCGCGGGGTGACTTTTGCGGCAATGCGCACTTCGCCGCGGTCGTTAAACACGCGCACCATATCGCCGTTTTGAATACCGCGTTGTGCCGCATCAACCGGATTGAGCCACACCTCCTGACGACAGGCGGCTTTCAGCACATCCACGTTGCCGTAGCTGGAGTGGGTGCGCGCCTTGAAGTGGAAGCCAAACAGCTGCAGCGGGTATGTTTTACGTTCTGGGGCATCCCAGCCGTCAAACGTTGAGGCGTACACCGGCAGCGGGCTGATGGTTTCATCTTTTTCCAGCTCCCAGGTGGCGGCAATCTCTGCCAGCTTGCTGGAGTAGATTTCAATCTTGCCTGACGGGGTTTTGAGCGGATGGGCATCCGGATCATCGCGGAATTTTTTATACGCCACGAAGTGTCCGTTGGGATCTTTGCGCTTATAAATGCCCATTTTTTTCAGTTCGTCATAGGACGGAAGCTGCGGATCTTTCGCCAGCATTTTGGCGTACAGATACTGCAGCCACTGCGACTGTGTCCGGCCCTCGGTGAATTTCTGATGGATGTCCGGCCCGAGGCGTTTCGCCACTTCGCTCATGATCCAGTAGATGGGCTTACGCTCAAACTTCGGCGCGGTGACGGGCTGCAGGAAAATCAGATAGCCCATATTGCCCGCATAATCGTTCGGGATGATGTCTTCCTGCTCGACGGTCATGAGGTCCGGCAGCAGGATGTCGGCGTATTTCGCCGAAGAGGTCATAAAGTTGTCGATCACTACGATGGTTTCGCACTTGCTTTCGTCCTGCAGAATATCGTGGGTTTTGTTGATGTCGGAGTGCTGGTTGATGATGGTGTTACCGGCATAGTTCCAGATGAACTTGATCGGCACATCCAGCTTATCCTTGCCGCGCACGCCGTCGCGCAGGGCGGTCATTTCCGGGCCGCGGGCGATGGCATCTGTCCAGCTAAAGCAGGAGATCTGCGTTTTTACCGGGTTTTCCGGCAGCGGCATCCGTTCGATGGTGATGGTATAGGTCGATTCGCGCGCGCCGCTGTTACCGCCGTTGATACCCACGTTGCCGGTTAAGATCGGCAGCATGGCGATGGCGCGCGACGTCAGTTCACCGTTGGCCTGGCGCTGCGGTCCCCAGCCCTGGCAGATATAGGCGGGTTTTGTCGAGCCAATCTCGCGCGCCAGCTTGACGATGCGATCCGCCGGAATACCGGTGATGCGCGAAGCCCACTCCGGGGTTTTTGGCGTATTATCGTCGCCCTGGCCGAGGATATACGCTTTATAGTGCCCATTAGCAGGCGCGCCTTCCGGCAGCGTTTTTTCGTCATAGCCAACGCAGTATTTATCGAGGAACGGCTGGTCAACCAGATTTTCGTTGATTAATACCCATGCAAGTCCGGCTACCAGCGCGGCATCGGTACCCGGACGAATCGGGATCCATTCATCTTCACGTCCGGCAGCGGTGTCGGTATAACGCGGGTCGATGACGATCATCCGCGCATTTGAGCGTTCACGCGCCTGTTCGAGGTAGTAGGTGATCCCGCCGCCGCTCATACGCGTTTCCGCCGGATTATTGCCGAACATCACCACCAGTTTAGTGTTTTCAATGTCGGAGGTGCTGTTGCCATCGTTGCTGCCGTAGGTGTACGGCATCGCGCAGGAAATTTGCGCGGTACTATAGGTGCCATAGTGGCTCAGGAAGCCGCCGTAACAGTTCATCAGGCGCGCCACCAGCGAGGCGTAAGGGGAAGAGCGGGTGATATTGCCGCCCACAATGCCGGAGGAGTAGTTAATGTACACCGCTTCGTTGCCGTATTTTTCCACTACATTTTTCAGGCTGCGGGTCAGGGTATCCAGCGCTTCATCCCAGGAGATGCGCTCAAATTTACCTTCACCGCGTTTGCCCACGCGCTTCATCGGGTAGTTAAGGCGGTCAGGGTGATTAATGCGACGGCGGATGGAGCGTCCGCGAAGACAGGCGCGCACCTGATGATTGCCTTAGATATCCTCCCCGGTATTATCCGTTTCCACCCAGTAAACTTCGTCGTCACGGACATGCAGACGCAGCGCGCAGCGGCTGCCGCAGTTAACCGAGCAGGCTCCCCAGACCACTTTATCTTCAGCAGGCTGTACGGCGTTTTGCACCGCAGCAGCGGCGCTTTTCAATCCAAACGGCAACGAGATACCACCGGCGGCAAGCGCCAGAGAACCTATCGCGGTGGACTTAACGAGTGTTCGGCGGCTAATTCCACCGTGATGTTCGACATCGGACATGACTCACCCCATCATTTTAATTGACTATTATTTTCGCCCGTGATTACAACCGGGCTAATGATGGGGTGAGTGTTACTTATTTGGAGGTATTAAATATTAATCCTCATCAATTCAAGGGGGATTGATGCAAGGAAAGTGGTTAAAAATCACTGCGGTTCGCCTTGCGGACTCTCCTGCGCGCCAGCAGCAGCGCCGCTGCCTGTGCGAGTGTACAAAATTTTGAAGGTATCATTGGCACAATGCCCAACAACCTGCGCATCCGGACGATCGGCCTGATCGTTGGGTACGATGTTCAGCGTAAAGCCAGATTCCGGCACGCCGTTGTTGATGATTTTCTGCTGAATGTCGCTTTTTACACGTTCGCAGGAATCCGGTGCCGCCAGCGCGGCGGTAGAGGCACTCATTAACAGCAGGGCGGTAATCCAGGGTAACCGTTTCATCTGTAGCTCCTTTTCTCTGTGTGTAGATTAATTTTAGCAGAGTTTATGTAAGTATTTGTTTTTGGCTGCACATTCTGAATTTTCTTATAATTTGTTTAAATTTATGGCTTCATGCCGATGGAAGAAAATAATATTCGTGCGACAAAAAAAGGCGGCATTATCACCGCCCAATAATTATATTTCCTTTTTTAAAGCCCACAGATATATCAACAGGGCGTTAAAGAAAAACGAGAGAATAAACAGTATTAGCGTATAGTTTTCATTCCACGTCAGTTCGGTAACAAAACCGAAATGACTTGTGTAGAAATGGTAAAGTTCAATGTCTGGAAGGAAATAGCACAACGCAGAATATATGACAAACAGCATCATGGTTTCGACTATCCAGGTGAATGCTCTTTTTTTTGCGCTCATTAATATACCTGTATTGTACCAAGGGCTTTTAATTCAGAGGTGATCATCATCGCTCCCGAAGCTAACAAAGCATGCATTAAGATTGTGTAGTGCGCATGGTTTGGCAGTGTAATGCATCCGTTACTGATCCCAGACTGCCCAGCGGGGTGCAAGCGGAAAGAACCACGCTCTACGTTATCAATAAATGTAATGTCATCAATATGTTCATCGGCACGATAAAGAGCAAACCAAAAGTCACGGTTGGAGCCACTTTCAAGCTCTTTGATGGTATCTTTCCAGCGTGCTTTTAATCCCCCTCGCGGCCGGGTAACGATGTAATACAACCCCGGTGGTAATGGACCGACTTTCGGAATCGCAACTGCGTCGGGATTATTTCTGTTCGGTCCAGCATTTCCGGAATATGCAGGAAAAAATCCCAGACCTGGACAACTTAATGTTGACAATTGTCCTCCATTTAAATGAAAAGTGCATCGAATCATCTGTCTTTCCACTCATCTGAGAAAATAATGTTACCGTCACAGTGTCTCCATGTTATTTTTTCATAACGCAATGAGATACTTTCGAGATGATTATGCTTTTCAGTAGCCGGGTTTTTTATGTCATGCATAAGAGGGCATATTGCGACAACTTTGACGTTTTCCAGTAACATGTTGAAGTATTCGACTTCCTGGCCAGCGTCGTTAATCTTGTACCATTTGAACTCCGCACTTTTAAACGTCTGCCCCTTTGCTACGGCTTTATAGAGGTAAGGGCTTGAGCTGTCGAATTCCTTCTCAAAAACCAGAGCGCTATGCACGCGCGTGCCTGTTATCTTTCCCGTTAAGCTGTCGGTGGGTAGATGCAGGCCATGTCCGAAGCCTAAAATTTCGATACTTCCTTCACGATCCTGTACATCAACAGCGCCCTTAATATCTGCTCCGCCATCGTCCTTTAGCCAAAGGTATGCAGGAATTGCCATTTTGAAACCCCATTCTCGTTGTTAAAAAGAAGGGTCAGTTAATATCCTGAATTACAGTTGTAGTAGGCAAAAAATGTTATTGAAATTACATATATTTCAGGTGGTTATACATTTCTGACGTGCTATTGGAATTTGCTATAAGTCACATCACCGTCTGGTGTGAAACGAAGAAAAACGAATCACTATTCGTTAACTCTCTGTATTTGCTAATATGATTGGGAATAATCTCCCTGAATCGGTAAATGATGTGAAGAAATACGCAGCGATAACGCTACTGGCCGCGACACTGGTGGGGTGCGACAACAATTCCGCGCCGCTGTCGTTCACGCCTGAGATGGCGAGTTTTTCGAATGAGTTTGATTTTGACCCGCTGCGCGGCCCGGTCAAAGACTTTACCCAGACGCTGTTTAACGACAAGGGCGAGGTCTCCAAACGGGTGACCGGGACGATGTCGACAGAAGGGTGCTTTGATACGCTTGAGCTGCACGATCTTGAAGCGAATACCGGCGTTGCGCTGGTGCTGGATGCCAACTACTACATCGATGCAGAAACCCAGCAGCGAAAAGTGAAACTGCAGGGCAAATGCCAGCTGGCCGAGCTGCCGTCTGCCGGTGTAACGTGGGATACCGATGACAACGGATTTGTGGTCGCGGCGCACGGTAAAGAGATGGAAGTGAAATATCGCTATGACGCGGACGGCTACCCGCTCGGTAAAACCACCGTTTCCGGGGATCAGCACTTATCCGTACAGTCGACACCCTCGAAGGATCTGCGCAAAAGAATGGATTACTCGGCCGTGAGTTTACTGAATGACAAACCGCTGGGGAATGTGAAGCAGAGCTGCGATTACGACCGGCACAATAACCCGGTGAGCTGCGACCTGACCATCACCGACGACAGCGTTAAACCCGCGGTTGAGCGCAAGTACAGCATAAAAAACACCATTGAATACTACTGAGAGTAAAGCCGCGCAGGTTACTGCGCGGTAGGTTTCAGCAGGCTGGCACCAGACGGTTTGTGTCCGGCCAGATGCTGGTGCTGGAAAATGCACATGCGAATGGTGTTGCGGTATTCCCCGTTGATAAAGAACTCGTGGATTAGCTCGCCTTCCACCATAAAGCCCAGCTTACGGTAGATATGGATCGCTTTTTCGTTCTCTTTATCGACGATGAGATAGAGCTTATACAGATTCAGAACGTTGAAACCGTAGTCCATCGCCAGCTTCGCCGCCCGCGAGGCCAGGCCTTTACCCTGATGCTCCGGGGAGATAATGATCTGGAATTCCGCCCGGCGATGCACGTGGTTGATCTCCACCAGCTCAACCAGCCCGGCTTTTTCGCCTTCACACTCCACCACAAAGCGGCGTTCGCTTTGATCGTGAATGTGTTTATCGTACAGATCGGACAGCTCGACAAACGCCTCGTACGGCTCTTCAAACCAGTAGCGCATCACGCTGGCGTTGTTGTCGAGCTGGTGGACGAAGCGCAAATCTTCACGCTCCAGCGGACGCAGTTTAACCTCAAGACCCGGCATTACGGTGCTACCGTACGACCCGTACGACGATCCAGGCAGCGCAGGGTGTTTGGCTCCCAGTAGGCATTAACGTTCGCGCTTTGCTGACACTTATCACGTGCGTCAAAGGCGACATCTTCTTTGTCCCACTCTTTCTCAGCACGCTTGTTCACCTTCTGACGAAGGCTGCGGGTGTCATTCCATTGTTCTTTGTCCATTGCGGCATTCTGGCGGCTCTGCGCGCTATCGCCAGACTCAATAATGAGTTTGCTGGTTTCGGCGGTAGCCGTTGCAGCGAAGGCGAGCGTTGACAGCGCCAGTGCGGCGGTCAGACAAAGGCGTTTGCTTAATGTACTCATAGCGTTTCCTTTTTGAATCGGTGCAGATAATCACGTTCCCCTGTTCAGATTCTACACCAAACAGAAATGACGGCATACCCGCGGCGCGGGTATGGAAAAGTAAACCGTATCATCAGGTATGATGGTTAAATAAATCCTCACCTGAAATGAAATATGATCAAAACAACGCTGTTATTTTTTGCCACCGCGCTCTGTGAAATTATCGGCTGCTTCCTTCCCTGGCTCTGGCTGAAGAGAGGGGCAACCGTGTTACTGCTGATCCCGGCGGGCATCGCGCTGGCGCTGTTTGTCTGGCTGTTAACGCTCCATCCGGCGGCCAGTGGTCGCGTCTATGCCGCCTACGGCGGGGTTTATGTCTGCACCGCGCTGCTATGGTTACGTGTGGTCGATGGGGTAAAACTGAGCGCCTACGACTGGGCCGGGGCCCTGATTGCCCTGTGCGGCATGCTGATAATCGTGGCGGGCTGGGGGCGCGCATGAGCGCCCTGATTTTGTGATCGCTCGCGGATATTTTGATCATTATACTTGTATGGTAGTAGCTCAGTTGCGTAAATTTCCTGCATCACAACATGCGATGTAAGGAAAGGAATTATGAAGATTGTCGGGGCTGAAGTATTTGTCACCTGCCCGGGGCGTAACTTTGTCACCCTTAAAATTACGACCGATGAAGGCATCGTCGGTCTTGGCGATGCCACACTAAACGGACGCGAACTCTCCGTCGCCTCTTACCTGAAAGACCACCTCTGCCCGCAGCTGATTGGTCGCGATGCGCACCGCATCGAAGATATCTGGCAGTTTTTCTATAAAGGCGCGTACTGGCGTCGCGGCCCGGTCACCATGTCGGCAATCTCTGCCGTGGATATGGCGCTGTGGGATATCAAAGCCAAAGCGGCCAATATGCCGCTTTACCAGCTGCTGGGGGGCGCTTCCCGTGAAGGCGTAATGGTCTATTGCCACACCACCGGGCATACCATTGACGACGTGCTGGAAGATTACGCCCGTCATAAAGAGATGGGCTTTAAGGCGATCCGCGTCCAGTGCGGCGTGCCGGGAATGAAAACCACCTACGGCATGTCCAAAGGAAAAGGGCTGGCGTATGAGCCTGCCACCAAAGGGGACTGGCCGGAAGAGCAGCTGTGGTCCACCGAGAAATACCTCGACTTCACGCCGAAGCTGTTCGACGCGGTGCGCAGTAAATTTGGCTTCAACGAACATCTGCTGCATGACATGCACCACCGCCTGACGCCGATTGAAGCGGCGCGTTTCGGTAAGAGCATCGAAGAATTCCGCATGTTCTGGATGGAAGATCCTACGCCTGCTGAAAACCAGGCGTGCTTCCGCCTGATCCGCCAGCACACCGTCACGCCGATTGCCGTGGGTGAAGTCTTTAACAGCATCTGGGATTGCAAGCAGCTGATTGAAGAGCAGCTTATCGACTACATTCGCGCCACCATTACCCATGCAGGCGGGATCACCGGCATGCGTCGTATTGCAGACTTTGCCTCGCTCTACCAGGTGCGGACCGGGTCACACGGCCCGTCCGATCTGTCGCCGATTTGCCATGCTGCCGCGCTGCACTTCGACCTGTGGGTGCCGAACTTCGGCGTGCAGGAATATATGGGCTATTCCGAACAGATGCTTGAAGTCTTCCCACACAACTGGCGCTTCGACAACGGCTATATGCACCCGGGCGACAAGCCGGGTCTGGGTATTGAGTTCGACGAAAAGCTGGCCGCGAAATACCCGTACGATCCGGCCTACCTGCCTGTGGCTCGTCTTGAAGACGGCACGCTGTGGAACTGGTAAACGAGGAGCGAACGATGAAAAGCGTAGTGATCCAACAGCCCAACCAGCTGGTAATTGAAGAGCGTCCACTCCCGCAACCGGGGGCAGGGGAAGTGCGCGTCAGCATTAAACTTGCCGGGATCTGCGGCTCCGACAGCCATATCTACCGCGGACATAACCCCTTCGCGAAATATCCGCGCGTTATCGGCCACGAATTTTTTGGTGTGATTGACGCCACGGGCGAGGGCGTTGACCCCGGACGCCTGGGGCAGCGGGTTTCCGTTGATCCGGTGATCAGCTGCGGGCACTGCTATCCGTGCTCGGTGGGTAAACCGAACGTGTGTACCTCCCTTGTCGTGCTCGGCGTGCATCGCGACGGCGGTTTTGCGGAATACGCCGTGGTACCGGCGAAAAATGCGTGGCCCATCCCGGACGCCATTCCCGATAAACACGCCGTGATGGTCGAGCCCTTTACCATTGCCGCCAACGTCACCGGGCAGGCAAAACCGACGGACCAGGATATCGCCCTGGTGTATGGCGCGGGCCCGATGGGGCTGGTTACCGTGCAGGCGCTGAAAGGTGTCTACAACGTCAGGCAGGTGATTGTCGTCGACCGCATTGATGAACGGCTGGCGATGGCGCAACGCAGCGGCGCGGACTGGGTCCTGAACAACGGTAATCTCGATTTACACAAGGCGCTGGAAGAAAAAGGCATCAAACCGACGTTAATCATTGATGCCGCCTGTCATCCGTCGATTCTGCAGGAAGCGATAACTCTCGCTTCCCCGGCGGCACGTATCGTGCTGATGGGCTTTTCCAGCGATCCGAGCCAGATTGTTCAGCAGGGGATCACCGGCAAAGAGCTCTCGATATTCTCCTCGCGCCTGAATGCCAACAAATTCCCGGTCGTGATCGACTGGCTGGAAAAGGGGCTGATCGATCCTGAAAAACTGATTACCCACACCTTTGACTACCACCACGTGACAGACGCCATCGAACTGTTTGAGAAAGACCAGCGGCAGTGCTGCAAAGTCTTGCTCACCTTCGACCAATAATAATTTACGCGGTTAAGAGCCTGCGCAGACAGGCTCTGAGTGGTACGCATCTTACCTTGCAGAGATAGCCATTATGACTCAAGCACAACCTCAAAGAACGACTTCAGATCTGGTGAAAGCTGCCGTATCCGGCTGGCTGGGCACCGCGCTGGAGTTTATGGATTTTCAGCTCTACTCGCTGGGGGCCGCGCTGGTTTTCCATGAGATCTTTTTCCCGGAACAGTCCGCGGCCATGGCGCTGATCCTGGCGATGGGGACCTACGGCGCAGGCTATATTGCGCGCATCGTCGGCGCCTTTATCTTCGGCAGAATGGGCGACCGGATTGGCCGTAAAAAGGTACTGTTTATTACCATCACCATGATGGGGATCTGTACCACCCTGATTGGCGTATTGCCGACCTACGGCCAGATTGGCATTTTTGCGCCGGTTCTGCTGGTGACGCTGCGCATTATTCAGGGGCTGGGTGCCGGGGCAGAAATCTCCGGTGCGGGAACCATGCTGGCCGAGTATGCGCCAAAGGGCAAACGCGGGATCATCTCCTCGCTGGTGGCGATGGGGACCAACTGCGGAACCCTGAGTGCCACGGCGATCTGGGCGGTGATGTTCTTTGCTCTCGATCGTGAAGAACTGGTGGCATGGGGCTGGCGCGTGCCGTTCCTGGCCAGCGTCGTCGTGATGATCTTTGCCATCTGGCTGCGTATGAATCTGAAAGAGAGCCCGGTCTTCGAAAAAGTGAACGACGCTGAAGCTGCCGTACCGGTGGCGAAGCCGGATACCTCCCTTGGGGCGATGGTGAAAAGCAAATCCTTCTGGCTGGCCACCGGGCTGCGTTTTGGTCAGGCGGGTAACTCCGGTCTGATCCAGACGTTCCTTGCCGGGTATCTGGTACAGACGCTGCTGTTTGATAAAGCGATCCCCACCGATGCGCTGATGATAAGTTCAATCCTCGGGTTTATCTCTATCCCGCTGCTGGGCTGGCTGTCGGACAAAGTCGGTCGCCGTCTGCCGTATATCCTCCTCAACGTTTCCGCCATCATTCTGGCGTACCCGATGCTGTCGATTATCGTCGATAAAAGCTATGCGCCGGGCGTCATTATGCTCTCGATTATTGTCATTCATAACTTCGCGGTGCTGGGGTTGTTCGCGCTGGAAAACATCACCATGGCGGAGATGTTTGGCTCGCGTAATCGCTTTACCCGCATGGCCATCTCCAAAGAGGCGGGCGGTCTGGTGGCGGTGGGCTTTGGTCCGGTGCTGGCGGGGATCTTCTGCAACATGACCGGCTCCTGGTGGCCGATTGTCGCGATGCTGATTGCCTATTCCGTAATTGGTCTGGTTTCAGCCATTTTCATGCCGGAAGTGCGCGACCGTGATTTGAGCGCGGCACAAGACGCGGCTGAACCACAGGTACTGGACAATAAGGCTGGTGAGTCACGCAAATATGGAGCGCTGCTATGAGTTTCATTAATGATAACTTTATGATTAGCAACGCCAGGGGCGTTGCGTTATATCGCGACATCGCGAAAGAATTGCCGATAATTGACTATCACTGTCATCTGGTTGCGAAAGATATTTTCGAAAATAAACCGCTGGAGAATATTACCGAGCTTTGGCTTGCAGGCGATCACTACAAATGGCGCGCTATGCGCGCCAACGGTATAGATGAAAAATACATTACGGGCAGCGCCACCGCAGAAGAAAAATTTGCGGCGTGGGCTGAAACGGTCGACGCCAGTTATGGCAATCCGCTCTATCACTGGACGCATTTAGAACTGCATCACTATTTTTCCTGTGATGAACCGCTGGGCAGCCATAACTGGCGTGAAATAATGGAGCGCTGTAATCGTTTATTACAACAGCCTGATTTTACGCCCCGCGAACTGATTAAACGCTCAAAGGTGGAGGTCATTTGTACCACAGATGCACCGCTGGATGACCTGCGTTACCATCAGTTATTGCGCGATGACGCAACATTCAACGTCAAGGTATTACCGACATTCCGCCCGGATGACGTTTTTACGCCGGATGCGCATCAGTTTGCCGACTTTACCGATCGACTAGCGGAGCTGACGGGGCGGTCCATTCACGCCTTTAGCGATTTTGCTGCTGCGCTCGGCGAGCGTATTGCCAGGTTTCACGACATGGGGTGCCGTATTTCGGATCATGGCCCTGTGGAGATCCATTATCAGGCTGCGGATGACAGTATCGTGGAATCGATATTTGTCCGTAAACGGCAGGGTGAACATCTCAACGCGCGGGATAGCGCGATTCTTGATAGTGCTATTTTTATCATGCTGGCGCGTTATTACCGACAGCATGACTGGGCCATGCAGATACACTTCGGTGCGATACGCAATAATAATACCCGCATGTACCGTGCCCTGGGCATAAATACCGGGTTTGATTCACTGACGGATCAGGTCAATCTTGCTGCGAATATTAATCAGCTGCTGGATGCCATGGCCCTTGCAGACGCGCTGCCAAAAACCATCCTGTATAACCTCAACCCCAGCTACAACGATATTGTCGCGACGACGATCGCCAATTTTCAGAGTGCAGAACTGGGAGTGAAATCACCGATGCAATTCGGCTCAGGCTGGTGGTTTAACGACACCCGTCGCGGGATGGAAAACCAGCTCAACAGCCTGGCAGATCAGGGGCTGTTAATGAATTTTGTCGGCATGCTGACCGACTCCCGCAGCCTGGTCTCCTATACCCGCCACGATTATTTTCGCCGCATTCTGTGCAATATGATCGGCGGTTGGGTGGAGCGGGGAGAAGTCCCTGATAATAACGATATTCTCACGCGGATGATTAAAAATATTTGCCACGACAACGCTAAGAATTATTTCAAATTTTAAATTCACTTCATCAAGTGGGGATGAAATATGTCTCGTGCGGCTAAAAAAATTACCATTCCGGTTAGTATCGGCTACGGACTAACGGATATTATGGGTGGCGGTGCATTTACCGTGATCGGCGCCTGGCTGTTATTTTTCTATACGACATTCGTTGGGCTATCGCCGGTTGAGGCAGCCTCCATTGTCGCCATCGCGCGTATTGTTGATGCCATTGTCAGTCTGTTTATGGGAAGTTTCACCGATCATTTTTACAAAAATTATTTTGGTAAAAAATTTGGTCGTCGACGCTTCTTTTTGCTGATCGGCGCGCCGTTAATGCTGGTCTATGCGTTACTGTGGCTTGATGGCATGACCTACGGTTTTTATCTCGCGGTCTATCTGGCGTTTGAAATTATCGCCGCGATGGTATTGATCCCCTGGGAAACGCTGCCATCGGAAATGACAAAAGACTTTAACCAGCGCACCAAACTTTCTACCTGTCGCATGTTCCTTTCTGCGTCCGGTACCTTCCTGGCGACGTTCATTCCGGGGCTGCTGATTGGCTATTTTGGGGAAAACAGCGCCCATGCTTATCTGATTAACGGCGTTATTTTTGCCGTCCTGTTTATGGTTTGCGTCTTTATCTCGTGGAAGGTGACCTGGGAACGCGAGTTAACCCCGGAGATGCTGGCCGAGCTTGAAACAAGCACGGCGCCCCGAACGCTGACGCAAAAGCTGGCTGCCTTTGGTCGCCTCTTTAAAGAGTATGGTTCAACGCTGAAAATCCGGGCCTTCAGAAAACACCTTGCCATCTACCTGCTGTCGTTTACCGGGAAAGATGTCTACAACACCGTGTTTGTCTTCTTCTGTGTTTACTGCCTGAATGTCTCTTCGTCGCTTGCCGGCACACTGCTGTCGATGAGTATCGTCGGCCTGCCTGTCACGCTGATTGCGGGAGTGGGGATCATTAAATTCGGGCCGTCGAAGCTGTATGTGTTTGCCTACTCGCTGATGATGCTCTGCCTGGGCGGCTTTTTCGCTGTGTATCAAATTCCGGCACTTAATACCGTCGCGACGCTGGTTGTTCTGGCTGGGTTATATCAGGTCGGTCGCTGTGTGCTGGAGTTTACGCCGTGGAACGTTTTCCCGTTCATCCCCGATATTGACGAGATGGTTAGTCGCCAGCGTCGCGAGGGGTTGTTCGCGGCGGTGATGACCTTCTCCCGCAAAACGACCGTGGCTATCGCCACCTTTATTGTGGGGCTGCTGTTACAGAATGGCGGCTTTGTGAAGGGCAGCCAGACACAGCCGGAGGAGGCCATTCATACCATCGCAATGCTGATGTTCATCGGGACTGCGGGCTTACTCATCCTGGCGTTGTGGCAGGCATTAACGTTCCATCTGAACAAGCGTACGCACAAGATCTTCGTGGATGAACTGGACCGCCTGAAAGCAAACGGTTCTCCCCAGCTGGTTTCCGCCGAAGCACGCCGTGTGGTGGAAGATTTGACGGGGTATTCCTACGACAGGCTGTGCCGTGAGCCCGCTGGCCGTTCAGGCGCAGTACCGGCGCGTAATCCTGTGTGACGTTGGTATATATCTTTTTGAAAGATGTCACACAACTTAATTTTGATATCACACCAGTTGGCGCAAAGTTAATGTAAATCAATGTTCCGCTGAACATAACCCGTATGGTGTTGGGCAAGGCCCCAGGGGGTTACTGCCATTCTGGCTGGTGTAGTCAACATGCGCGACCGCGCGCCAACGTGCGGTCGCAGAACTCAGCTTCATTAATTAAACGAGTCTCAACCATGGAAAACCGATTATTACAGGCGAAAGCGACGCTGCCTCAGTACGATCGCGGCAGCCTCCAGGCACGCATTGTTCATTTAGGGTTTGGCGCGTTCCACCGTGCACACCAGGCGGTGTACGCCGATATTCTGGCCGCTGAACACGGCAGCGACTGGGGTTACACAGAAGTGAACCTGATTGGTGGCGAACAGCAGATTGCCGATCTGAACGCGCAGGATAACCTCTATACCGTGGCCGAAATGTCGGCGGACGCGTGGACATCACGGGTCGTCGGTGTGGTCAAAAATGCGCTGCACGCGCAGGTTGACGGGCTGGAGGCCGTACTGGCGGCGATGTGTGAGCCGCAGGTGGCGATTGTGTCGCTCACCATCACCGAAAAAGGCTACTGCCACTCACCGGCCACGGGCAAACTGATGCTCGATCATCCATTGATTGCGGCCGACCTGCAAAACCCGCATCAGCCCAAATCTGCGCCGGGTGTGGTGGTTGAAGCGCTGGCGCGACGCAAAGCGGCGGGGCTGCCTGCCTTTAGCGTTATGTCCTGTGACAACATGCCGGAGAACGGCCACGTTATGCGCAATGTCACCTGTGCCTATGCCCGCGCGGTCGACGCGGAGCTGGCCGCGTGGATTGAGGCCAACGTCACCTTCCCGTCAACCATGGTGGATCGTATTGTGCCAGCGGTGACGCCGGAAACGCTGGATAAAATCGAACAGCTTACTGGCGTACGCGATCCGGCGGGCGTGGCCTGCGAGCCGTTCCGTCAGTGGGTGATTGAAGATAACTTTGTCGCCGGACGTCCGCAGTGGGAAAAGGCGGGGGCGGAGCTGGTGGCCGACGTTATTCCGTTTGAAGAGATGAAGCTGCGGATGCTCAACGGCAGCCATTCTTTCCTGGCGTACCTTGGCTATCTGGCGGGTTATCAGCACATTAACGACTGTATGGAAGATGAACACTACCGTCGTGCCGCCCACGCGCTGATGCTGAAAGAGCAGGCGCCGACGCTGAAAGTAAAAGGGGTTGATTTAGGCCACTATGCCGATCTGCTGATAGCGCGCTACAGCAACCCGGCCCTGCGCCACCGGACCTGGCAAATCGCGATGGACGGCAGCCAGAAACTTCCGCAGCGTATGCTCGATTCCGTGCGCTGGCATCTGGTGCATCAGAAACCTTTCCCACTGCTGGCGCTGGGTGTGGCGGGCTGGATGCGCTATGTCGGCGGGGTGGATGAACAGGGGAACGCCATCGACGTGAGCGATCCTCAGCTGGCGGTGATTCAGGCCGCGGTCAACGGGAGCGCGGAAGGGGAAAGTCGGGTGAAAGCCCTGCTGGGCATTGAAGCCATCTTCGGTAAGGAACTGCCGCACGACACGTGCTTTGTGGAGGCGGTCATGACGGCGTATCAGACCCTTCTGCAAAAGGGCGCGAAAGCCACAGTTGCGCAGTACGCGGCACAGCTGTAATTCAGTCATGCCGCCGTTCGCGGCGGCATGATGTCGCACCGGTTAGTGCATACCCAGGCGAATCAGTTCAATCGGTTCGAACTTACCTTCACATCCTTCCACTTCCACCGTTTTGCTGCGACGTACCTGCGCGGCATCCAGTCCCTCGCTGTGGATCGCTTTAATTACCCCGGTATGCCCGGTGCCGTTAATCATTACGCGGCTGCCGGTGGTAATTGCATTACGGTTACGGTCGTAAGTCATCATGGTATTTTCTCCTCGCTAACACATCCGTTACGGCGCTATTTCAGGTTGTGCCGTCCACGGGGCACTATAAATACGCCTCTCTGGACATCTTTTTTTTGTTTTTGATCAAACTCACACTTTTTTCTTCATTTCGGCAGGGCGATGACGGTTCACGACGGTAATTTACAAAGCGGACAGTTATTTTCTTTAATTGATAATTTCAACGGGTGAGCGTTTAAGTCTGGTTTATATTCCTGATGGCACTCTGGATGCAGTAAATAACGTTTCCTGGAAATAAGGAGTCAGGCTTATGTATAAGAAAATCTTGATGCCTGTTGATGTGTTTGAAATGAATTTAAGCGATAAAGCGGTGCGGCACGCGGCCAACCTGGCGAAGGCTGAAGGTGCATCGATAACCCTGGTCAACATTCTGCCCAACAGCAGCCGCTCGTTACTGCGCGGATTCAATGCAGATATCAGGAAGTTTGAAGAGTATATGACCGCGGAATCCAGCAAAAAGATGAAGGAGTTAACGCGTCTCTTCGATCTCTCCCCGGAGGACATTCATTGTGAGGTGCGTTTCGGCAACGTGCGCGATGAAATTATCAGGATGAGCAAAGAAGGGGAATATGACGTGATTGTTATCGGTTCAAAAAACCCGACTATCACCACGCATCTGCTGGGTTCAAATGCGGAATCTATCCTGCGCTACGCCACTATTCCGGTCCTGGTTGTACGCTAATCTCTCCGCCGCGCCGAAAGGGTGCGGCGAATTTAATCTTCGCTAAACCACTCGCTGTTTTCCTGCCGAATAAGCAGCACGGATTCGCTGATCTCCTGCAGATGGACGGTCATCGCTTTTTCCACACCGTCAGGGTCGCGTTTTTCCAGCGCGCTGAAAATATCATAATGCTGTCGAAGCAACATTTCCGGTGGCGAGACGTGGTCAAGACTCATATAACGCACACGGTCGATCGTGGCTTTAATGTTTTCAATGGTATCCCAGGCCAGCTGACAATCGGCAATTTGCGCCAGCTTCTGGTGAAACTCATCATCGAGCTGAAAGAAGTCGTTAAGCTGTTTGCGGTCGATGGCAATACGCTGCTGATGCAGGTTTTGCTCCAGCCAGTAACACTGGTTGTCATTCATCAGCGTGGCCGCACGCCGGGCCACCGCGCACTCAATGGCCTGACGGACAAAACAGCCGTTACGGACCTGAGAAAGCGATATTTTATTCACATAGCTGCCGCGCTGCGGGCGGATCTGAATCAGGCCGTTTTCAGCAAGCTTGATAAACGCCTCACGTACGGGCTGACGGGAAACGTCAAAACGCACGGATACCTCTTTTTCTGAAAGCGGGGTACCAGGCGGGATCAGGCAATGCACAATATCACGTCGTAATATGCGATAGATTTGCTGGTTAACGGGCTGGGTGGGATTGAGTTGCGATTCAGCGGCCATGAGTTGTCATTTCTCAGAGAGTTAGCCTGAACATACTACCATTCTTTTATACCCTGATACAGACCCGGCCCGCAGGCCGGGAAGGGCAGAGTCAGCCTCGATGGACGTTAAGTCCGGCAAAGCTCTGGCTGACAGGCATCATCTCTACGGTGTTAATATTGACGTGGTTTGGCAACGTCGCGACCCACCAGACCGCTTCAGTGACATCTTCCGGCGTCAGCGCGTTGGCATTTTCGTAGGTTTTATCTGCTTTCGCGTCATCGCCTTTGAAACGCACGTTGGAGAACTCGGTACCGCCCACCAGGCCCGGCTCGATATCCGTGACGCGAATGGCGGTGCCGTGCAGATCGGTACGCAGGTTCAGGCTGAACTGACGCACGAACGCTTTTGTCGCACCATAGACGTTGCCGCCCGCATACGGCCAGCTTCCGGCGGTCGAGCCGATATTGATAATGTGGCCGCGATTGCGCTCCACCATGCCTGGCAGTACGGCGCGGGTCATATACACCAGCCCTTTGTTGTTGGTGTCGATCATGTTTTCCCAGTCTTCCACGCTGGCTTTGTGCGCGGGCTCCATACCCAGCGCCAGACCGGCGTTGTTGACCAGTACGTCAATGGCACGCCACTGCGCGGGAAGGTTGGCAATCATCTCTTCAATGGCGGCGCGGTTGCGCACATCAAGCTGCGCGGTCAGGATATTGTCACCCAACTCTTCTTTCAGCTCCTGCAGACGCTCCTGACGGCGGCCGGTGGCAATCACCTTGTGGCCGTTGGCGACGAAGCGACGCGTGATGCATTCACCAAAACCTGCCGTTGCCCCGGTAACTAAAATAATCATCTCACTGTTCCTCAACGCTTTTTGTGTTGTACTAACATAGCACGCCCTGAGAGGGTGCGTTAAGGCATCATTTGTATGACCGCATTGCGGTCAATGGCGGCCTGGCCTACTCTGGGAAAGTTAACCGTTATCAGGAGTAAAAGATGTCAACCCGTAACCCTTTTTTTGACATTAGCCTGCTGCCTTATCAGGCCCCGCGTTTTGATGAAATCAACGACAGCCACTATCGCCCGGCATTTGATGAGGCCATACGCCAGAAGCGGGCAGATATTGACGCCATCGTCGCGCAAACGGCAGCACCCGATTTCGATAATACGGTACTGGCGCTGGAGAAAAGCGGTGCCATGCTCGCGCGCGTCAGCAGTATTTTCTTTGCCATGACGTCGGCGCACACCAATGCCCGCCTTCAGGAGCTGGAAGAACAGCTCTCAACCGAGCTGGCCGCGCTGGCCAATGATATCTGGCTCAACGACACGTTGTTTTCCCGCGTGGAGAGCGTCTGGCAGGATCGTGAGGCGCTGGATGCTGAGTCCCGCCGACTGGTTGAAGTGACGCACCAGCGCTTCGTGCTGGCCGGGGCGCGACTGAACGACGCTGAAAAAGCTGAACTGAAAGACCTGAACACACAAGTCGCCTCACTGATCAGCCAGTTCAACCAGCGACTGCTGGCCGCAGATAAGGCGGGCGGGCTGGTGGTGGATTATGTTCACCAGCTCGAGGGGTTAAGCGCAGAGGAGATCGCCACGGCTGCTCAGGCCGCCGCCGATAAAGGGCTGAAGGATCGCTGGCTAATCCCCCTCCTGAACACCACCCAACAACCTGCGCTTTCACTGCTTCGCAATCGACAGACCCGTGAAAACCTGTTCAACGCAGGCTGGCTGCGTACGCAGAAAGGCGATGAAAATGATACCCGCGAGTTGATCCTTCGTCTCACGGCATTGCGTGCGCGCCAGGCGCAGCTTTTGGGCTTTGACGACTTTGCGAGCTGGAGCATCGCCGACCAGATGGCAAAAACGCCGGAGGCCGCACTGACCTTTATGCGTGGAATTGTCCCTGCGGCGCGCACCCGTGCGGTGCAGGAACAGGCCGATATCCAGAAAGTCATTGTTGATGAGCAGGGCGGCTTCACCGTGCAGGCCTGGGACTGGGCCTTTTATGCCGAGCGTGTGCGTCAGGCGAAATATGCCCTGGATGAGTCGCAAATTAAGCCGTATTTTGCGCTCAATAACGTACTGCATGATGGCGTATTCTGGACGGCCAGCCAGCTGTTTGGTATCCGCTTCGTCGAGCGCTTCGATATTCCGGTGTATCACCCGGACGTCCGCGTGTGGGAAATTTTCGACCACACTGGAGAAGGCATGGCGCTGTTCTACGGCGATTTCTTCGCCCGCGATTCGAAACAGGGCGGAGCGTGGATGGGGAATTTCGTCGAGCAATCTTATGAATTTGCCTCCCATCCGGTTATCTACAACGTGTGTAACTATCAAAAACCCAGCCACGGAGGCGCCGCGCTGCTCTCCTGGGATGATGTAATAACCCTGTTCCACGAATTTGGTCATACGCTGCACGGCCTGTTTGCCAGTCAGCGCTACGCCACGCTGTCCGGGACCAATACCCCGCGTGATTTTGTTGAGTTCCCGTCGCAAATCAATGAGCACTGGGCCAGCCACCCGCAGGTATTTACCCACTATGCCCGCCATTACGAGACCGGCGAACCGATGCCGGACGCGCTGCGCGAAAGCATGCTCAACGCAACGCATTTCAACAAAGGCTATGACATGACGGAAACGCTCAGCGCCGCGCTGCTGGACATGAACTGGCACGGCATTCGTGAGGCCGTTTCGAGCGTAGAGGAATTTGAAAAAGCAGCGTTGGAAAAAGAGGGGCTGGATCTGCCCGCCGTACCGCCACGTTATCGCAGCAGCTACTTCGCGCATATCTTCGGCGGCGGCTATGCGGCAGGTTATTACGCCTACCTGTGGACGCAGATGCTGGCGGATGATGGCTATCAGTGGTTTGTCGAGCAGGGCGGTTTAACCCGCGAGAATGGGCAAAAATTCCGCGAGGCGATTCTGTCGCGCGGGAACAGCACGGATTTAGCAGAACTGTACCGAAACTGGCGCGGGCACGATCCGAAGATTGAGCCTATGCTGGAGAATCGCGGGCTGAGCGAGTAGCGTCAATTTTGGCTTAAACAGGACCGGGCGGAAGCCCGATTTTTTTGTCCAGTTTTACTCTTCAGAATACCTCTCATTTTTTCCTCATATGAATCCTTATATTCTGTAGAAGTGAACACAAACACAATATTCATCAGTTTCGCTAACCCCTTATTAAACATTCTTATTATTGCAAAAACGAGTAAAATAAAGAATGACGTGCGGGATTTAACGGGTTATAAACTTTACCTCTCTTAACACTTCTGTAACGTCATTGAGGTAAACCCGTGAAGCAGGTTGGCATTGTTGGTTGGCGCGGTATGGTTGGGTCAGTATTGCTGCAACGCATGCTCGAAGAAAATGATTTTAATGATATTGCAGCCAGTTTTTTTAGTACGTCTTCTGTTGGGGCACCTGGGCCTGTCATTAATGGTGTCCGTTCGGTACTTAAAGATGCGTATTCACTGGATGCGCTGGCGGAAATGGATATCATCATTACCTGCCAGGGCGGTGAATATACAAAATCGATGTATCAATCATTAATTGATCATGGTTGGGAAGGTTACTGGATCGATGCCGCATCAGCGCTGCGAATGGACGAAAGAGCCTGTATCATCCTGGATCCTGTGAACCGTGAAAATATCGATGATTCCATCAAAAAGGGCGGTAAACTTTTTGTAGGCGGTAACTGTTCAATCACCTTAAGCCTGATGGGGCTCGCCGGTTTGATCAAGGCCGATCTCATTGAATGGATGAGCGTGATGACCTATCAGTCAGCTTCGGGGGCGGGTGCAAAGCATGTCCGCGAGTTGATCGCCCAAAGTGCATTTGTCACCCGAAATTTAACCCCCGATGAGCTGGAAAACGCAGGCTCGGTGCTTCCTCTGGTCAATAAAGTCAGCGAACTGATTAACAGCAGTGACTTGCCTGTTGAGAATTTTGGCGCGCCGCTGATGGGGAGCATCATTCCCTGGATTGATAGCGACCTGGGGGATGGCAATAGCCGCGAAGAGTGGAAGGGTGAAGCAGAAACAAATAAAATCCTTGGCCTGAAAAAAGGCACCATCCCGGTTAATGGTCTGTGCATTCGTGTTGGTGTAATCAGGTGCCATAGTGCGGCCATTACAATGAAACTCAAACGCGAAGTGGATGAAGCTGAATTTGCTAAAAGGGTAAGCGACGCTCACCCTTGGGTAAAATACGTCCCTAATAATAAAGAGGCCAGCGTCAGCCTGCTTACTCCCGCACATATTAGCGGCACGCTTAAGGTTGGCGTAGGGCGTTATAAAAAAATGGCGCTAAATAATGAACCTGTTTATTCGGTATTGACCGTTGGGGATCAGCTATTATGGGGGGCAGCGGAACCATTACGCCGCATGCTTAATATTTTGCTTAACAGAATATAATGGGTTTAGACCTGTTGTTCATTATTAGCTGAAAACAGAACCGGGCGGACAGTCCGGTTTTTTATGCGCGTTAATGCGGAATAATTTGATCTGGGTTAAAAAAATAAACAATGTTTTGCTTAAGGAGGCTTCGCTATAAAAATTTGTGTTTTTTTGCCGATAACTGTGGATAGCACAAAAATGACGTAATAGCAGTTGAGAAGGCGAAGAATGACCATACCTCAGAAGACCCCTGGCTTTACGGATAGCGAGCATTCTAAAGGACTGATAAATAAAACGTTTACCTATATTGTTACCTTGTTGATAGGTATTTTTATCGCAGCGATAGTGTCATTGCTGATCATTAAAAACAATGTTAATAAAATCAGCGATAAACATGACGAGTTTTTGTTAAGGCAAGCATTAGACGCCCGCCAGGAAAACATGCGCAGCCATTTGAAAGATAATGCTGAGTGGGGAGATGCTTACAAACATCTTCATCAAAAAACTGACCTGAACTGGGCATGGGATAAGCAGAATCTGGGCAAGTCTCTGTATGATAACTTTGGCTACGAAGGCGTGTTTGTGCTGTCCCCGGAGGGAACCACCCGTTACAGCGTGCTTGACGGGAAACTGAAGCACGAAGAGCTGGAACGCTGGTTAGATCAATCCACCATAGACCATTTACTCAGTGAGACGGGCAGTAAAAATGGACTGCCGGTCTCCATGCTCACGCTTATCCATTCCGTCCCCGCCATCGTTTCTGCGGCATGGATAACGACGGGAGATGATACCAGCGTGCAGTCGTTGCCCGGTAAGCCATCAACCATGTTGTTTATCGACACCTTAACGGCTAAGAAACTGCTTGCGATTGGGCACGATGCAGGGATCGAAAACGTCCGCGCGGTCTCTTCTGACGCCCTTGCTGAGACAGACAGTCTGACAGCATTGACGTTACGTACCCAGAATGGCCCAGTCCATATTATCTGGGACACAGAAAACCCCGGCCAGGCATTGATCATTTATTTTTTACCCTTGCTCATTCTGTCTGTCCTTCTGACCCTCGCGCTGACGGCGATCCTGATGCGTCATATTTTGCATAAGGCAAAAATTCATGACGAAAATATCTTTCTCCTTGAGCAGGCTCGGTTAAATCTGATTACCAGTGAAAAACGCTTCAGGGATGTCAGTGAAACCACCAGTGACTGGTTCTGGGAAACGGATTTATCGTTAACGATCACCTGGCTATCAGGGCGTTTTACGACTGTCACGGGCTATGACGAGAGTCAGTGGCTGGGACGCAAGCTGGATGCGCTTTTTCCTTCGACAAACGGTTTATTAAATACGTGCGTCAGGCGGCGTGAGTTATCGGGGCGCTTTGAATTTAAGAACTGCCCGTACACTAACGCTCAACGGTCAACTTCGTACTGCACACTTCTGGCAAAATTCTCTGCTCAGCCTGATGGCACGGTGGTTTTACGGGGGGCGGCATCGGATGTTTCTCTGGAAGTGGAAGCCACCAAACGTGTTGAGTTTCTGTCACGCCATGACGAATTAACGGGCCTTCCCAACCGGTATCATATTAAGGAGTTCCTCACAGGACAGTTGGCTAAAGAGGATATCCACAATTCCCCCTTTGCCATGATTTGCCTTGATTTGGACAAGTTTAAACCCGTGAATGATATTTTCGGCCACTCAACGGGCGATGCCCTGCTTGGCGAGGTTGCCTTACGGCTTAAAAAATGTGTTCGTCGCGGTGATTTTGTCGCACGACAGGGCGGGGACGAATTTATGCTGCTTCTCGACAACACCCGGCACCTGGACCACATAGAAGAGGTGTGTCATCGCATCGTGCAAGAACTCAACCGCCCGTTCACCATTGATGGCAATGATGTGACCATCGGCGTCAGCATGGGCATTGCTCTGGCTCCCCAGGACAGTACCAGTGCAAACGACCTTTTACGCTATGCTGATATTGCGCTTTATCAGGCTAAACAATCCGGTCGAAACCGATGGGTCTATTATCGTCAGGATATGTCGGAAAAGCTGACCGAGCGCAGAAAGCTGGAATTAGCGCTAAAGACCGCAATTCGGGAAGACCAGCTCTATCTGGTTTATCAGCCGCGTTATAACCTCAGACATTCTCGCATCGACGCCGTAGAAGCCCTGGTTCGCTGGCAGCATCCTGAACGTGGAAACATGATGCCCGATCAGTTTATTCCACTCGCTGAAGAAACGGGGCTCATCATCAACCTCAGCAACTGGGTCATTCGTAAGGCCTGTACAGAGACGCATGAAAAACTGCCGGGGCTTTCGGTTTCAGTCAATATTTCAGCCATTGAATTCCAGGCAAGCGATCTCGCCGAAAGAATAAAAGCTATTCTTGATGAAACCGGGCTTGAGCCTACCCGGCTGGAAATAGAGGTGACTGAAAATGTCACGCTCTCTAATCCAGAGAAAACGTTGCAGACCATGATGGCCCTGAAAAAAATGGGGGTGCGTATTCTGATTGATGATTTCGGTACCGGCTATGCCTCTCTGAGCTATCTGCGGAAGTTCCAGTTTGATGGCTTAAAGCTCGATAAAAGCTTTATTTTTTCTTTAGGGGATTCGACACAGAACCAGTCGGTGGTCGAGAAGATCATCGATCTGGGTAAAGCCTATTCCATGGAGGTCACCGCAGAAGGTGTCGAAACCGTAGAACAATTGTCGTTCCTGAAGAAAAATAAGTGTGACGAAGTCCAGGGATATTTACTCGGCAAACCGGCGGCGATTGCAGATTTAAATCTAAAAACCAACCACGTAATTTATTAAGGGTACATGCTGCTTGCCTGGGCCTGCTGATCCGGTAGGCCGGGTAAGCGCAGCGTTACCCGGCGTGCCTGTAATCAAATCGCGTAGTTTTCGCTCTGACGTCTGGCTGATAAACTCGGCTCAACGTTTTGATTTCCGGGCGAACTTGAGATTCAGGCCGCCGCTAACCGAGCCAGCCATCCCGACAAAAGGCAGGAAGTATGTCTCTTCGTTCACTGCGGGCGTTGTGCCTGACGAGTTTTTTTATCGCTGACGTCCGTGACGGTCTCGGTCCTTTTCTCGGTATCTTCCTGACGCAGCGGCACTGGACGCCGGATGACATCGGCTTGCTGATGACCGCCGGAGGTCTGGCAGGACTTCTGGCCACGCTGCCGGCGGGGTTCATCACCGACACCACCAAAAACAAACGTTCCGTTCTGGCGCTGCTCTGTTTGCTGATCACCCTGAGTACGCTGCTGCTCTGGTTTAGCCAGCAGAGTGGCGTTGTCGCGCTCTCGCAAATTGTCACCGGGATCTGCGCGGCGTTCGTGGGGCCACTTATCACCGGGATCACTCTGGGGCTGACGGGGCAGAGCGGGTTTAGCGCGCAGATGGGCAAAAATGAGGCGTTCAATCACGGTGGAAATTTCCTCACGGCACTGATCGCCGGGGGCATTGCGTGGTACTGGGGCATTGGGGGCATCTTCCTGCTGATGACCTGTACAACGCTGTTAACGCTCTGTTCGCTGCTGGCGATACGCAATAAGGATATCGACAATGAGGCGGCGCGCGGCCTGAACGCGTCAGAACATCAGCCGGTGCCGGGTTTCGCCGTACTGATGAAAAACAGAGCCCTGTTCGTGACCGGGCTGACGCTGCTGCTGTTCCATCTGGCGAATGCGGCCCTGTTGCCGATGCTCAGCATGCGGGTCGCTGCCGCACCGGCCAGCGTTAATCCCGGCGTGTTTGCTGCGGCGACGGTGATTATTTCGCAGGCGGTGATGATCCCGGTGGCTATCCTGGCCTCCAGGCGAATCGAACGCGATGGCTACTGGCGTTTAATCATGCTGGCGCTGTTAATCATGCCGGTACGCGCGGCGCTGGCTGCGTCTACCGATGCACCGTTTATGATGATCCCGGTACAAATTCTTGATGGTCTTGCCGCCGGGATCCTGGGCGTGGTGGTGCCGTCATTTATCGTGGTGCTTTTGCGTGGGAGCGGGCACGTTAATGCCGGGCAGAGCGTGGTCATGCTGATGCAGGGGGTTGGCGCATCGATGAGCCCTGCCTTAACCGGGACGATCGCCGGACACTACTCTTTTGCGACGGCCTTCAGTGTGCTGAGCGCTATTGCCCTGGCGGCGGTCCTGCTCTGGTGGCGTTTCCCGAACCGGACCTGGCAGACCGATAACGCCCCGGACGGGGCGTAGCGTATGTGCCGGGCGCAACCGCCACCCGGCATGCCAGGCTTAGACTATCTCGTTAGGACACGCTTCGCCGTTTTCCAGCTGCTGTAAATTCCCCAGCGTGGTTTCGGAAATGCTGATCAGCGCCTCTGCGGTCAGGAACGCCTGGTGCCCGGTAAACAGTACGTTATGGCAGGCTGACAGGCGACGGAACACGTCGTCCTGAATGACGTCGTTAGACTTGTCTTCAAAGAACAGATCGCGTTCGTTCTCATACACGTCCATCCCCAGCGCGCCAATTTTCTGGGTTTTCAGTGCTTCAATTGCCGCCTGAGAGTCAATTAACCCGCCGCGGCTGGTGTTGATGATCATCACGCCGTCTTTCATCTGCTCAAACGCGGTCTGATTCAACAGGTGGTAGTTTTCCGGTGTGAGCGGGCAGTGCAGGGAGATCACGTCAGACTGGGAGAACAGGGTCGGGAGATCGACATATTCCACGCCCAGCTCCAGCGCGGCGGCGCTTGGGTACGGGTCAAATGCCAGCAGGCGCATACCAAAGCCTTTCAGAATGCGCAGGGCGGCCACGCCGATTTTACCGGTACCGATCACGCCTGCGGTTTTACCGTACATGGTAAAGCCGGTCAGTCCTTCCAGAGAGAAGTTCGCATCTCGGGTACGCTGATAAGCGCGGTGAATACGACGGTTCAGGGACATCATCATACCCACAGCATGTTCCGCGACCGCTTCCGGGGAGTAGGCCGGAACGCGAACCACCTTCAGCCCCAGCTCTTTCGCCGCATCAAGATCGACGTTATTGAAGCCCGCGCAGCGCAGGGCGATATACTTTACGCCGTGCTTTTTCAGCTCTTCCAGTACCGGACGACTACCGTCATCGTTCACGAAGATGCAGACGCCTTCACAGCCGTGCGCCGTTTTAGCGGTTTTTTCGGTCAGCAGAAAGTCGAAAAATTCAAGATCGAACCCGTAAGCCTCGTTAACATGTTGCAGATACTTTTTGTCGTACTGCTTTGTGCTATATACCGCGAGTTTCATAAGACTTTCTCCAGTGATTTTACATCCACGTTAGCATGATTAAAATAATCTTACAATTTCTAAAATATTATTTAAATCAATAAGTTCTATCAATTATTTTAGAGCATCTATTCTTAAAACTGGCATTTACTTCAACTGATTGACTAAACATGCGACAATGATCGGCACTGTCGGCTTAATTCTCTCGCTAAATCAGGATATTAACTGCCCATGAAGGGTAAATACAAAGCCGCGATTGCGCTCTTATTGCTGTTGATTTTATTGCCGCTGACGCTGCTGATGACGCTCGCCCAGTGGGTACCGACCCTCGCCGGTATCTGGTTGCCTGTCGGTACACGTATCGCCTTTGAGGAAAGCCCCAAACTGACCCGTCACGCGCTGGTGATCCCCAATCTGCGCTATCTGGTTGAGGATTGCGAGATTGCCAGGGTTGAAAACGCCACGCTGTCGCACCCCAGCCGCTGGAATCTGGATATTGGTGCGCTTGAACTTAACACGGTGTGCCTCAGTAAAATTCCCCAGTCTGCCCCCTCAACCGTTGCGCCAAAAACCCTGGCACAATGGCAGTCGGTGCTGCCTAATACCTGGCTCACTATCCGCCGTCTTACCCTGTCTCCCTGGCAACAGTGGGAAGGGGAACTGCATGCCTCACTGACGCCTGCGGTACAGGCGGTGACCTACAACGGTGAGCAGGTCAGTTTCAAAGGGCAGTTACGCGGCCAGACTCTCTCGGTCAGTCAGCTTGATGTACAACTCCCCGGCCAGGTGCCGCCCGTAAAGCTGGTGGGTGAGTTTACCCTGCCGCTGGTGCCGGATGGCGTGCCGGTGAAAGGCCATGCGGTCGCGACTTTTAACGTGCCACAGCTCACCTCGCTGGTCGATGCCGATCTGGACTGGGAGGAGAATCAGGGGCAACTGCTGGTGATGGCGCGGGACAACCCCGATCCGCTGCTCGATTTACCGTGGCAGATCACGGCACAACAGCTGAATATCAGCGACGGGCGCTGGAACTGGAACCTGTCCGGCATGCCGATGAGCGGCCGCGTGGGTCTCCGGGTGGATAACTGGCAGCAGGGGCTGGAAAAAGCCGCCTTTACCGGACGCCTCAATGTTCTGACTCAGGGCGATGCCGGGAAGGGTAACGCCGTGCTGAATCTCGGGCCGGGCAGGCTCAGCCTGGAAAACAGCGACATGCCGCTTCACCTGAGCGGCGAGGCCAAACAGGACGATCTGGTGCTTTACGCCAGACTCCCGGCCAGACTGACCGGCAGCCTGAACGATCCGCAGCTTGCCTTTGAGCCTGGTGCGCTGCTGCGTTCGCGCGGACGCATTATTGATTCGCTGGATATCGACGAAATTCGCTGGCCGCTGGCGGGCGTGAAGCTCACGCAAAAGGGCGTGGATGGTCGTCTGCAGGCGATTCTGCGCGCCCATGAGAACGAGATGGGAGATTTTGAACTCCACCTGGACGGCCAGGCCAACGACTTTTTACCCGATAACGGCCTGTGGCAGTGGCGTTACTGGGGCAAAGGTGGCTTTACGCCAATGAACGCGCGCTGGGATGTGGCCGGAAAAGGCGAATGGCGCGACAAACTCATCGAGCTGACCGCGCTCTCAACCGGCTTTGACAAGCTGCAGTACGGCACCATGGAAGTCAGCAAACCGCGTCTGGTGCTGGATAAACCGGTACGCTGGGTTCGTGACCCTGTCACGCCGACATTTAGCGGTGCGCTGTCGCTCAATGCCGGAGAGACCCGTTTTGCGGGCGGCAGTGTGTTGCCCCCGTCGGTGCTGACCTTCAGCGTTGACGGAACAGACCCGACGATATTCCAGTTCAAAGGCGATCTGCATGCCGAGGCCATCGGCCCGGTGCAGGTCAACGGTCGCTGGGACGGGGAACGCCTTCGCGGTCAGGCCTGGTGGCCAAAACAATCCCTTACCGTGTTCCAGCCACTGATCCCGCCAGACTGGAAAATGACGCTGCGCGACGGTGAGCTCTATGCGCAGGTGGCCTTCTCTGCCGCTGCCGATCAGGGCTTTGAGGCTGGCGGCCACGGTGTACTGAAATCCGGTAGCGCCTGGATGCCAGACAACCAGATCAACGGTGTGGATTTTGTGCTGCCGTTCCGTTTTAGCGAGGGTACCTGGTCGTTGGGCACGCGCGGCCCCGTTACGCTGCGCATTGGTGAAGTGGAAAACCTGGTGACCGCGCGCAACATCACCGCAGACCTGCAGGGTGACTACCCGTGGAGCGAGGAAAACCCGCTGCTGCTGACCAACGTCAAGGTGGAGACCCTCGGCGGGAAAATCACCATGCAGCAGCTCAGAATGCCGCAGCATGACCCGGCGCTGCTGCGCGTGGACAATATCTCCTCCAGCGAGCTGATCAGCGCCATTAATCCTAAGCAGTTTGCCCTGTCTGGCCCGATAAGCGGGGCGCTACCTTTCTGGCTGGACAATGAAAAATGGATCATTAAAGATGGCTGGCTAACCAACCCGGGGCCGATGACGCTGCGTATTGATAAAGACACCGCTGATGCCATCGTTAACGATAATATGGTTGCAGGGGCAGCGATTAACTGGCTCCGCTATATGGAAATTTCACAGTCGTGGACAAGACTCAATTTAGATAATCTGGGTGAATTAACCATGCAGGCGACCCTCAAAGGCACCAGCCGGGTTGATGGCAAAAGCAGTTCCGTAAATCTTAACTACACCCATGACGAGAACGTCTTTACTCTCTGGCGTAGCCTGCGCTTTGGAGACAATCTACAAACCTGGTTTGAGCAACACGCGGCGCTACCTGGTATCCGCAATTCGACTGGCAAGGAAAGTGAGGAACAACAATGAAAATGAGGGCTGGTGTACTCACCGTCGCCGTTGCCGCGCTCTTGACCGGCTGTACGCCGCGCATTGAAGTCGCTGCGCCGAAGGAGCCGATCACCATCAATATGAACGTCAAAATCGAACATGAGATCCACATTAAAGTCGATAAAGACGTTGAAACCCTGCTGAAATCGCGCAGCGATCTGTTCTGAGGACGCCATGAAACGATTAGCTCTGATGTTACTGGCGCTGGGCATGAACGTGCAGGCGGCAACCCTGACCTTAAACGAGGCCCGGGCGCAGGGGCGTGTCGGGGAAACCCTGAGCGGGTATCTTGCCCCGGTGAAACAAGACCCCGAAACGCTGGCGCTGGTGAGCCGCATCAACGCGGCGCGTACGGAAAGCTACCAGAAGCTGGCGGACAGCAATAACCTGCCGGTTGATGAAGTGGCGAAGATGGCCGGGCAGAAGCTGGTGGCCCGCGCGCAGCCGGGAGAATACGTGAAGGGCATTAACGGAAAATGGCTGAAGAAGTAATCAGCGAAAGCGCTTGCGGTACTCGCCCGGTGAGACGCCAAAACGCTGCTTAAACGCCGTTGAAAAATGGCTATGGTCGGCAAATCCCCAGCTGTAGCCAATTCCCGCCAGCTTTTCCTCGTCGCTGGCGGAGCGTAACACCTGCGCGCACAGATCCAGCCGACGATTTTTGATGTACTGCGCTACCACCAGCCCCTTATCGGCAAACATGCGGTACAGGCTGCGCACCGACATGCCGCTCTCTGCGGCAATCCAATCCGGACGCAGGGATTCCGACTGAATATGGTCATCAATCAGTGACAGAACGTTCCTGAACTGGCGCTCCTTACGCGGCTGCACCGCGTCGCGCTGCTGAAACGCCGGGCGGAGGAGGCAGATCATCGCTTCCAGCGCGGCTTCGCTCTCCCGGTCACTCAGGTTGGCATTTCCCATGCTCTCCAGTAGCAGGCGATGGCTTAGCTGTACGGTTGGCAACGAGCGGGAGAGCGCGAGGGCGCAGCTTACCTCCTGAAAACGACACTGCTGCTCAATAATCTGACGGGGAACCAGCAGGGAAATCTGTCGGGATTTTTGCTGCCAGTTGATGGAGCAAGGACGAGCGGCATCAAGAAGCGTAATGTCGCCGACGTTCAGCACCGCGCGGCGATCGTCCTGCTCAATCTGCGCGCTGCCTTCAAGCTGGAACACGGTATAAAACCAGGCATCATTGCTCTGAGCGATCTCCTGACGGGAGCGGAACAGGTTAACCCCGCCTGCGGTGACGGTGCTTAACTTCAGGCTTCGGGCGTAGCTGGTTTCCAGCTCGCCGAAGAATTCCCCCTCTAAAGGACGCGCGTTAAAGCGCCCGCAGACATGGTTAATTTGCGCCAGCCACTGCTGATACCGTTCCTGTTCGCTTACACATGCCATCGTTTATCTCGCTGCGCCATCAATGTTTTCGCATTGTTGCATTTGTGTTGCGTTTTGTCAGAGTCATGAGGCTGACTATAGGAAAGAACACTCACCGGTAACAGCGTTATAAGGCGGAATTATCACGAATTGCGGCACCTGTCACAGGTGGCAAAGCGAATGTCACACAGACAAAAGCGGGAATGCGAAAGGCCTCTTAGACTGCAGTAACACCCTACGAATAATAACGAAGGAGTACCCTATGTCTGAATCACAGGTCGCCATCCAGCCAGGCGTACAGCAGTTTCTGGACCGACATCACGGGCTGTGGATTGAGGGGCGGCAGGCCGCGTCGGAGAGTGAAAAACGGTTGAATATTTATAACCCGGCCACCGGGGAGGTTATCGCCTCTACGGCAGATGCCAGCGTCGATGATGTCGACCGCGCGGTGATGTCCGGCTGGCGAGCCTTTGTCGCCCGCACCTGGGCCGGGAAATTACCGGCAGAGCGCGAGCGCATCCTGCTGCGCTTTGCCGACCTGGTGGAGCAGCACAGCGAGGAGCTGGCCCAGCTTGAAACGCTGGAGCAGGGGAAATCCATCAATATTTCCCGTCTCTTTGAAGTGGGTTGCACCCTGAACTGGATGCGCTATACCGCCGGGCTGACCACCAAAATAACCGGCAAAACGCTCGATCTCTCCATTCCCTTGCCGCAAGGTGCACGCTATCAGGCGTGGACGCGTAAAGAGCCGGTGGGCGTGGTGGCCGGGATTGTGCCGTGGAACTTCCCGCTGATGATCGGCATGTGGAAGGTGATGCCTGCGCTGGCAGCGGGTTGCTCTATCGTCATTAAGCCGTCAGAAACCACGCCGTTGACCATGCTGCGGGTGGCGGAACTGGCGAGCGAAGCCGGTATCCCTGACGGTGTGTTTAACGTGGTGACCGGAAGCGGCGCGGTGTGCGGTGCAGCGCTGACCTCGCATCCGCATATTGCCAAAGTGAGCTTCACCGGCTCCACGGCGACGGGGAAACAGATTGCCCGCGCGGCGGCGGACACGCTGACCGGCGTGACGCTGGAGCTGGGCGGCAAAAACCCGGCCATCGTGCTGAAAGACGCCGATCCGGCGTGGGTGATTGAGGGGCTGATGACCGGCAGCTTCCTTAATCAGGGCCAGGTCTGCGCCGCGAGCTCGCGTATCTATATAGAAGCGCCGCTTTTTGACACGTTGGTCAGCGGGTTTGAGCAGGCGGTGAAATCCCTGAGCGTGGGGCCGGGCATGTCGCCGGAGGCGTTTATCAACCCGCTGGTGTCCCGCGCTCACTGCGACAAGGTGCAGACCTTTCTGGATGAAGCAAAATCGCGCAATGCAGAGCTGATCACCGGTAACCGTGGCCCGGACGGAAAAGGGTATTACATCTCGCCGACGCTGGTGGTCAACCCGGATCCGGGACTCCGGCTGACCCGCGAAGAGGTATTCGGCCCGGTGGTCAACCTGGTACGCGTAGCCGATGGCGAAGAGGCGCTAACCCTTGCCAACGATACCGAATATGGCCTGACCGCCAGCGTCTGGACGCAGAATATCAGTAAGGCGCTGGAGTATACCGACAGATTGCAGGCGGGTACCGTCTGGGTGAACAGCCATACGCTGATTGACGCCAACCTGCCGTTCGGCGGCATGAAGCAGTCCGGCACCGGACGCGACTTCGGCCCGGACTGGCTGGACGGCTGGTGTGAAACCAAATCGGTGTGCGTGCGCTATTAATAAAAGCAAAAGGCAACCGGGAGGTTGCCTTTTTAGTGTTTGTTCCCTCTCCCGTGGGAGAGGGTCAGGGTGAGGGCATCAGGCCCTGGCGGGTTAGTTTTACAGCGACCACCGATCCCGCCCGGCCTCTTTCGCGCGGTACAGCGCCGCATCGGCGCGGGCGATCAGTTCCGGGCCCGCCAGGCCCGGTGCAATTCCTGCAATCCCCATGCTGACGGTCACATGCTCACTGACTTTGGACGTACCGTGCGGTATCGCCGCCGCGCGCAGGCCGTCCTGAATGCGGCGGGCAACCTGCTGTGCAACGTTCTCCGGGCAATTAAACAGGATCACCACAAATTCTTCTCCGCCGTAGCGTGACACCACATCGTCCGGGGTGCGCACGGCCTGCTTCAGCACCTGCGCCACGCGTGTCAGACAGTCGTCACCGGCCTGATGTCCGTAGGTATCGTTGTAAAGCTTGAAATAATCGATATCCAGCATGATCAGCGAGAAGGCTTTATTCTGCTCAACGGCATTCTCCAGCACCACTTCCATCATCCGGCGATTGGCGGTTTTGGTGAGGGGATCCTGGTGTGCCAGCGCATCTAGCCTGGAGATTAACAGCTGGTTTTGCTGATTCCGCCGCCAGGCCTCGTCAAACCAGCTTAACAGGATAAACCGCCCGCAAAGCATAATCAGCGTGAATACGCTCCAGATGGTGACAAAGCGAAGATTAAGGCCATCATTCAGCACCCAGCTGGCGACCGGCAGGGTGAGCCAGAGCGGGAGCACAAACGAGAGTAATCCCTCCGGGTAAAAATAGAGCGCCGTCAAACCGGAGAGCAATAAAATCACGCACAGCGGCCAGACGTGGGGAAGGTGCAGGGCGGTAATGAACCAGTAACTGCACATCGACCAGAAGGCACTGCAGACAAACAGCACTACGCTTATCCCGGCGATACGGCGCCAGGCCATCAGAATTAATGCAGCGGACAGTATAATAATGCCCAGCATTGAGGCATCGACAATCCGGGTCAGGTGTTGTGAACCGGGGTACAGCACCGCGCTGTTTTCCAGCAGGATGTGGCGCAGCAGGATCATCAGGGCAAAGCTGACGTTTACAAAGGCCAGCCAGGGCAGGTTCATCGCCAGCCCGTGATGCACCATGGCCTGACGTGTAGGCCAGGTGGCTCGTTCGGGGGGGAGGTTTTTTCTTTTTTCCATTGATGATGTTTACCCCGTCCAGGGAGAAAGAGAAATAAAAGCGGGCGGGTAAACCGCCCGTAAATCCGTGATGTTACGGCGTCACAATATTAAACCAGAAATCAAACTTATCCATGTAGCCAAGCATGGCATCAAGTTTGGTACTGTCACCGCTGATTTTGACATCGCCACTGTCCTGCGCCTGTTTCAGCGTGATTTCCTTGAGGATGATCTTGTTAAGCGTGTCTCTGTTCAGCGTGAGCGTCGCATCGGCGTCTTTCGCTTCGGCATTGGCCGTGTGATTCAACACGCCGTTTTCCAGCTCAAGCTTATATTTACCTCCATCGCTGCCCAGATCGATATTAAATACCGATTTTGCGTCCCCGGCTTTTTGACCATTAATATGCACAGCCAGATAGTCGAAGAACATTTCCGGCGTCATCGCCCGAACGGTATCAGGGCTTGCCGTGTTTGGCGTTGGGCCTTTCACGACGCCGTTACGCAACTCCTGCGCACCGGTCAGGTAGAAGTTACGCCACGGCCCGGATTCAGCCTGATAGCCGAGCTGCTCCAGCGCATCCGCTTCCAGGTTACGTGCGGCCTGGTTGTTCGGATCGGCAAAGACCACTTTACTGACCACCTGTGCCACCCAGCGGTAGTTACCCTGGTCGTAGTCGGTTTTGGCTTTACTCAGAATGGCGTCAGCGCCTCCCATGTACTCCACGAATTTCTTCGCGGCATCAACAGGAGGAAGCTCATCAAGCGTTGCCGGGTTGCCGTCAAACCAGCCCAGATAAAGGACATAGGTGGCTTTTACGTCGTGACTGACTGAACCATAGTAGCCCCGGTTAGCCCAGGTATGGGCCAGCGAGTCAGGGAGGGTGAAATTCGCGGCGATTTCGTCGCGCGTCAGACCTTCGTTCGCCATGCGCAGCGTCTGATCGTTGATGTAACGGTAAAGATCGCGCTGGCTCTTCAGCAGCTTGACCACATTATCGTTGCCCCAGGTTGGCCAGTGGTGCTGTGCCATGATGATCTCTGCTTTGTCACCCCAGCGGACAATTGCCTGATTGATATACTTCGACCAGGGCAGTGGTTCACGGATTTTTGCGCCGCGCAGCGAATAGGTATTATGCAGCGTGTGAGTGACATCCTCGGCAGATTCAATGACCTTTTTCTCTTCGATATACCAGAGCATCTCTGAAGGCGCTTCTGAGCCCGGTGCCAGCATAAAATCATAGGTCAGCCCGTCGATAACCTCTTTCTGACCATCTTTCTCAATGATGTTGGTCGGTGCGATCAGGGTAACGGTACCGGCAGAGGTCGTGGTACCCAGCCCTGCACCCACCTGTCCTTTGGCATCGGGTTTCAGCAGGTTGCCATACATGTAACTGGCGCGACGGCTCATGACGTTGCCCGCCATGATATTTTCAGCCACCGCGGCTTCCATAAACCCGGACGGGGCATAGACTTTCACTTTCCCGGATTTCACGTCAGCTTCATCCACCACGCCGCGAACGCCGCCGTAATGATCCACATGGCTGTGGGTATAAATGATGGCGACCACCGGCTTTTTACCCCGGTTTTTGTAATACAGATCCATGCCGACTTTTGCGGTTTCTGCTGATACCAGCGGATCGACAACGGTAATTCCTTCTTTACCTTCGATAATCGTCATATTCGACAGATCGAGGTTGCGGATCTGATATACCCCGTCGGTCACTTCGAACAGGCCACTGATATTAATCAGCTGAGATTGACGCCATAAACTGGGATTAACGGAATCCGGTGCTTTATCACCCTCTTTAATAAAGGCGTACTGTTGCGGATCCCAGATAACATTCCCTTGCTCCCCTTTGATAATCTCCTGCGGCAGTGGGGCAATAAACCCTTTATGTGCATTGGTGAAGTCGGTGTTATCGGAGAAAGGGAGTTGGTTGAAAAGGGCATTATTCGCCTGTTGCGTCGCCGCGGTCGCGTCCTTTGGGGCTTCGGCGGAATAAGAGGGACTGACGGAAACGAGAAGCCCAGCCAGAGCAAGACTTCTGACAATCAAATTCAATTTCATCTAAAACCTCTCAGAGAAAGTACTACGTTACGGTGATTAAACGTCGTGTCCTGGCTGAAAATGTTTGAAAAGATGTCATTAGAATGAGTGGTTAAATAACTATAATCAGGCTGAGAGATTCGGCAAATAAATGAATAAAAAACCGGGCATTACGCCCGGTCGGTGATTATTTTTGTTCGTCTTTTTTTCTGCCAAGCGTTGGCGTTTCGTCAAAGAAGTTCCACGGCTTAAGCAATGTATGCACCCATTCCGTTGGCATGATGGGCCACTCTTCCGCGCGGGCAACGTGCGTGGTTCCGGTGGTCATCCAGACCACATCGTCCTGATTAGTGAGTGACTCATTGTCTTTGCTGTACTGACCCAGCCCCGTATCGTGCGTGGAGCGGTTCGGGAATTTCCCTTCCGGGTACATTTCGTCAGGATGGTAACGCGTCACCCACAGCTGTTTATCCATAAAGCTCAGGCGATGGTAGATCCACTCGTCCGGTGCAAACTTCGCGCCCGTGGCTACCGGGTGCGTGCCGCCCGCATAAGGGATGATCTGGTACGAGACCGGGTTCCCCATACGGTTCTCTTTGCGGGTGTTGCTCAGCAGGCGAATGGTACCCGGATCGAATTTCTGCGCCGCCTGCTGTTCGCTATCGATATCGTACTGATTGACCTGCATGGTACTGGTACGCGGGCCGCCAGCCGTGTTCGGTTTCACCTGCGGATCCATCGCCACCAGTTTGTTGTTGATGCCATCCACATCCATATCGAGACGGAAGTTATAGATGTGCTGGTGGGTGGTACCGACGATGTTGTGATCGATTAAGGTGCCGTATCGGGTGTCGTCTTTGGCAGTGGCGTCATGCATCGTTTTGGCCTGCACGCCTTTCACGGCTTCAATCCCGGTGGCTCCGGCATCAATGCCGATGGTGCCGTTTTCGTGGAATACCCAGTCGAAGATGTAATCGTAGTTGCCAACGGTGCTTACCCAGCGCACCACCAGCTCGCGGCGTTCGGTGCTGACGTTTGGCTTGCCCATCTCCTGATGCTTATATTCAGGCCCGGCGTAGCGCTCGAAAATGGCGATGGCGCGTGGGATCTCCATCGGCGTACCGGTGTAATCCGGGATGGTTTCATTGAGCATCACGGCGTTGGACGGCACATCTTTGCCGCGCACCAGCGGGGAGGTCAGGGTGCCCATGCCATAGTCGCCCGAATCGAGATAGGCTTTAAAGTACCAGCCCACATCCGGATCGCCGTAAGGGACGATCATCCCGCCCAGGGAACCCTGATACATGACCTGGCGTTTCTTACCGTTGTCGTTGTACGTGACGGTCGAGATCATCGGCCCCACGCGGGAGTCCAGGCTCAGGTGGAAATCCCAGTTCTGCCAGTGCACCATGTCGCCGGTAATGGTGTAGTTCTTGCCTTCCGGTTCGATGATCTCAAGCGGTTTTTTCGGCGTTTCGATGCGGTCACGGCCATCATACGGACGCGGAGTCATGGGCACCGGAACAACCGCGCCTTCTTCAATTTTCTGGATCTTCTTCTGTTCGAGATCAACCACCGCCACCAGATTCTCAATCGGGTGTGCCCAGTAGTTACCGTCGCCCACATCCAGATAGCTCACCACCTTCAGCAGACGGTCTTCCTGCTTCAGGCCGTCTTTGCCGTCAAAATAGCCGACGGTCAGCGGGGTCGTGATCACGTTCTTCGTATCGCTGATGCCGCGTTTTTTCAGCACCTCAGCAAATTCCGGGCTCTCGTTGATGATTTGCTGCACGGTGGTGAAATCATCCAGCAGCACCATGCCGTGCGCATCCTTCACGGCCTCCCAGCGCAGGATTTTCTTATCCTTCAGATCCACACGACTTTCGATGACATGTTTGCCATCCAGCATGGTGATATTCGCCTGACGCGGGGCATCCACCGCTGTGCCGTTCAGCACAAAGTCCCACACTTTGGCTTTCTCGGGCTCGGCCAGGGCAATCTGGGTGAAGCGGGTGTTCGGTTTAAAATCCTTTGAGGCTTTGACGATCGCCACGGCTTGCTTAATCTCATCCGCCGTTAATGCATTAAGCGGATGGGGGCTTTTCTCAACCTGGAACGTCTGGTCGAGGCCGGACTGGAAGATGTCATTGATAAAGGTGTCCGAGATAAAGGCCTTGTTGTCTTTCATCACTACCGGCACCGACAGCGCAAGGGGTTTGCCGTTAACGATGGCGGTGTTAGCGCCTGGCTTCACCTTTACGAACGCACCGTCTTTCGCAATGGTGAACATCTGTGCGTAATCATCCCATTGTACCTCTGCGCCAAAATCTGCCAGCGTTTTGTCCATTGGGACCATATGCGCCTCACTGCCGTGAGCGAAAACGGGAGATTGCCAGGCACAGCAGAGCGCAACGGCCAGAGCCAGTGCCGTTCTACGGGCAGAAAATGAAGAATTGCTTCTCATCGTAGACCTCATCTTGTTGTGTTTATTGTGTTGTGAGTCTTATCCTGACAGGCGCGTGAAAAAAGCGTTTGCCTGCATCTGCCAGGTTATTTGTCAGTCTTGCCAGGTTAGAAAAAGACCGGGAATAAATCACATGCCGAGCCTTTTCATCTATCCAGGCGCACTGATGAGGCTCCACAAATTGATACGCGCAGTGAACAATTCCCTCTCCCATCGGGAGAGGGTTAGGGTGAGGGGACGTTAGCTGAAATCACCCTGCTGGCGAGCCACCAGCGTCAGAATGGAGTACAACGCCACCGCCTGCTGGTGCTGATTGAAAATCTCAACCGCCCATTCGACCACGCCGGTGGGTTTTTCATCCGCCGTACGCTGTTTCTTCAGGGTTTTACGTTTGCAGGTCAGGCGCACCTGAATGGTATCGCCCGGTTTCACCGGCTCGATAAAGCGCAGGTTTTCCATGCCGTAGTTGGCAATTACCGGCCCCACACCTGCATCAACAAACAGCCCGGCGGCAGCGGAAATCAGGAAGTAACCGTGTACCACCCGCTCGCCAAAGATCGACTCCGCTGCGCCAATTTTGTCCATGTGAGCATAGAAATGATCCCCGCTCAGGCAGGCAAAGTTAACGATATCGGCTTCCGTCAGGGTTCGGCGCGGCGTCAGCAGGCTGTCGCCCGGCTGTAATTCCTCGAAGTATTTGCGGAACGGATGAACGCGATCTTCATGCACCGTCGCGCCGCGTACCCATTGTTTGCCGATGGCGGCCAGCATGGTCGGGCTGCCCTGAATGGCGGTGCGCTGCATGTAATGTTTGACCGCACGCAGGCCACCCAGCTCCTCGCCGCCACCCGCACGTCCGGGACCGCCGTGCACGAGCTGCGGAAGCGGAGAACCGTGGCCGGTAGACTCTTTTGCTGACTCTTCATTGAGGATCTGAATGCGACCGTGTGCCCGCGCTGCACCAGAAATAAACTGGCGGGCGAGCGCGGGATCCGCCGTGACCAGCGTCCCGGCCAGGCTACCGCCGCCCGCGCGGGCAAGCTGCATCGCATGGTCTGCGTGGCGATATGGCATGAGAGTCGCCACCGGGCCGAACGCTTCGGTGGCGTGCACCGCCGGGGTCTCATCCGGCTGCGGGCAAAAGAGCAGGGTTGGCGGGTAAAACGCTCCGGCGGCCTGCAGATCGGCTTTTCCGCCCAGGCGAACCTGGCAGCCTGCGGCCACAAGCTGATCCACTTTCTCCTGCACATCCGCACGCTGTTCGTTGTTGACCAGGGAACCCATTTTTACGCCTTCCTGCGCCGGGTCGCCCACCACCACCTTTTCCAGCCGGGCGATCAGCGCCTGACTTACCGCGTCAATCTGGTGTTGCGGCACGATAATGCGGCGGATGGCGGTACATTTCTGTCCGGCCTTGGCGGTCATCTCACGTACAACCTCGCGAATGAACAGGGCGAACTCGGGCTGTTCCGGCGTCACGTCTTCTCCCAGCACGCAGCAGTTCAGGGAGTCGGCTTCCATGGTGAACGGGATCGCGTTTGCCACAATATTCGGGTGAACACGCAGGGTCTGGCCGGTGCTGGCGGAGCCGGTAAACGTCACCACATCCTGGCTGTCGAGATGGTCCAGCAGATCGCCCGCGCCGCCGCAGATCAGGCTGATGGCGCCGTCCGGCACCAGACCGTTCTCCACGATCGCTTTCACCATCGCCTGCGTCACCTGCGCGGTGGCGGTAGCGGGTTTGATGATCGCCGGCATCCCGGCAAGCCACGTGGGGGCGAGTTTTTCCAGCATTCCCCAGCAGGGGAAGTTGAAGGCGTTAATATGCACCGCCACGCCCGATTTTGACGTCAGCACATGGCGCGCCGCAAAGCCGCCTTCTTTCGACAGCGGGATCAGTTCGTCCTCGGGCCACAGCGTGTCGTCCGGTAATTCACGGCTCCCCAGACTGGCATAGGTGAACAGCGTGCCAATCCCACCTTCAATATCTACCCAGCTGTCGGCCTTTGTCGCGCCGGTCTGGGCTGAAAGAGCATAAAACGTCTCTTTCAGGCTGAGCAGGTGCTTCGCCACCGCTTTCAGCATCGCCGCGCGTTCGATAAAGGTCATGGCGTGGAGCGCTTCACCGCCATGCGTAATGGCATAGCGACGTGCCGCCGCCATGTCCAGCCCTTCGCTGGTCACGCTCCAGAGCGCTTCACCGCTGATGGCGTGATGAATAGTACGTTCGCGGCCCCGGCCAGACTGCCAGACACCGGACAAGAAACTGGCTAACTGCTGCATCTCTTATCTCCACATGTTTCGTTATTTCACTATCAATAGTTTGATCATGAATCATAAAAATCAAGCTGAGTTTTAATGAATTGTTAACAATGTGATCTCAAAGGAAGGTGTGCGGCGGTTGTAGCCCTGATGTGGCGGCCTTTGCACAAAAGCCCTGCGAGCGACATCACAAAATCAGGAAACATTTCTTGGGGGTATATTTAACCTTTGTGTAACTTTTAAAAAACAAAGTGATTCACAATTACGCTTTAAGTTGCAAACCAACGAATCATAAAGGTGATGACGTGACGCAAGAACAACGCTTTGAGCAGCGCATAGCGCAGGAGACGGCGATTGAGCCTCAGGACTGGATGCCGGAAGCCTATCGCAAGACGTTGATCCGCCAGATTGGTCAGCACGCCCACTCTGAAATTGTCGGCATGCTGCCGGAAGGGAACTGGATCACCCGCGCCCCGACGCTACGCCGCAAAGCGATCCTGCTGGCGAAAGTGCAGGACGAAGCCGGGCACGGGCTGTATCTCTACAGCGCGGCTGAAACGCTGGGCTGCGCGCGGGAAGACATCTACCAGAAAATGCTCGACGGCAAGATGAAATACTCCTCCATCTTTAACTATCCGACGCTGAGCTGGGCCGATATCGGCGTAATCGGCTGGCTGGTGGACGGTGCCGCCATCGTCAATCAGGTGGCGCTGTGCCGGACCTCTTACGGGCCATACGCCCGCGCGATGGTGAAAATCTGTAAAGAAGAGAGCTTCCACCAGCGTCAGGGGTTTGAAGCCTGCATGGCGCTGGCGCAGGGAAGCGACGCCCAGCGGCAGATGCTGCAGGACGCCATCAACCGTTTCTGGTGGCCCGCCCTGATGATGTTCGGACCAAACGACGACAACTCGCCGAACAGCGCCCGCAGTCTCGCCTGGAAAATTAAACGCTTTGGCAATGATGAACTGCGTCAGCGCTTCGTCGACAACACCATCCCGCAGGTGGAGATGTTGGGGATGACGGTACCCGATCCCGACCTGTGCTTTGACGAGGAAACAGGCCACTACCGCTTCGGTGAGATTGACTGGCAGGAGTTTGACGAGGTGATCAACGGACGCGGGATTTGCAACCACGAACGCCTGGCCGCCAAGCGCAAAGCCTGGGAAGAGGGGGCGTGGGTGCGTGAAGCCGCACTGGCGCATGCAGAAAAACAACGCGCCCGTCAGGCCGCATAAGAGGAAATCACGATGAGCAATGTCTACTGGCCGCTGTACGAAGTGTTCGTACGCAGCAAACAAGGGTTATCCCACCGCCATGTTGGCAGTCTGCATGCCGCTGACGATCGCATGGCGCTGGAAAACGCGCGGGACGCCTATACCCGCCGCAGCGAAGGTTGCTCGATCTGGGTGGTGAAGGCGAGCGAGATCGTTGCCTCTCAGCCGGAAGAGAGCGGCGAGTTCTTCGACCCGGCGGAAAGCAAGGTCTATCGCCACCCGACGTTTTACACCATCCCTGATGGCATCGAGCATATGTGAGGTCAGGGATGAAAACAGTATCTGCATACGCCCTGCGTCTGGGCGACAACGGTCTGGTGCTCTCGCAGCGCCTCGGAGCCTGGTGCGGACACGCGCCGGAGCTGGAAATCGACCTTGCGCTCGCCAACATCGGTCTCGATCTGCTGGGGCAGGCGCGCAACTTCCTCGCCTGCGCGGCTGAGCGGGAAGGTCAGGGCGATGAAGACACCCTGGCCTTCGGCCGCGATGAGCGTCAGTTTCACAATTTACTGTTGGCAGAACAGCCGAACGGCAACTTCGCCGACACGATCGCCCGCCAGTATCTGATGGACGCGTGGAATGTTGCCCTCTACGAGCGGTTGATCCACAGCAGCGACAGTCAGCTTGCCGCTATCGCCGCCAAGGCGATTAAAGAGGCGCGTTATCACCTGCGCTTTAGCCGCGGCTGGCTGGTGCGCCTGGGAGACGGCACCGAAATCTCGTCGCAAAAAATGCAGCAGGCCATCGACAACCTGTGGCGCTTTACGGCCGAGTTGTTCGAGGCGGATGACGTTGAGCTTGAGCTTATTGAGTCCGGCGTTGCGGTTGATCCGCGCACCCTGCGCCAGCCGTGGGAACACGAAGTGTTTGCCGGACTGCGGGAAGCCACCCTGCGCGTGCCCGATGAGACGGCCTATCGCACCGGCGGAAAACGCGGGCTGCATACCGAGCATCTGGGCCCGATGCTGGCAGAGATGCAGTATCTCCAGCGCGCGTATCCCGGTCAGCAGTGGTAAAGGAGAACGCCATGCAACGTCTTGTCGACATCGCACCCCCACAGGTTCCGCACATCTGGTCCCTGTTAAGCCAGATCCCGGACCCGGAAGTGCCGGTGCTCACCATCACCGATTTAGGCATGGTGCGTAGCGTCACCGCGCAGGGCGAAGGCTGGGTGATTGGCTTTACGCCAACCTATTCAGGCTGCCCGGCGACGGAACACCTGCTTGGCGCCATCCGCGACACCCTGACGGCGCACGGTTATACGCCGGTGCACATTGTGCTGCAGCTGGAACCCGCCTGGACGACCGACTGGATGACCGCCGATGCGCGTGAACGTCTGCGCGCGTATGGCATCAGCCCACCCGTGGGGCACAGCTGTCATATCCACGTTCCCGCTGAGGTGAGCTGCCCGCGCTGCGCCAGCACCGACACCTCGCTTATCAGTGAGTTTGGTTCTACGGCCTGTAAGGCGCTGTATCGCTGTAATACCTGCCGCGAACCCTTCGACTATTTCAAATGTATTTGAGGTTGCCATGACAACGTTTCATTCATTAACAGTGGCAAAAGTAGAACCCGAAACCCGCGATGCGGTGACCATCACCTTCTCGGTTCCGCAGGCGTTGCAGGAGGCTTACCGCTTTCGTCCCGGCCAACACCTGACCCTGAAAACCAGACTGGGTGCAGACGAATTGCGCCGCTGTTACTCCATCTGCCGGAGTAGCGCGCCGGGGGAGATCAGCGTCGCGGTTAAAGCCATTGAAGGCGGGCGTTTCTCTCGTTATGCCCGGGATGAGATCAAACCGGGCATGACGCTGGAGGTGATGGTTCCCCAGGGGCATTTTGGCTATCAGCCACAGCCTGAACGGGAAGGTCACTATCTGGCGATTGCCGCGGGCTCCGGCATCACCCCGATGCTGGCGATTTTATCCGCCACGCTGGCCGCCGAACCGAACAGCCACTTCACCCTGATCTACGGCAACCGCAGCAGCCAGAGCATGATGTTCCGTCAGGCGCTGGCAGACCTGAAGGATAAATACCCGCAGCGGTTGCAGCTGCTTGCCATCTTCAGCCAGGAGCGGCTGGACAGCGACCTGCTTTACGGCCGTATCGACGGTGAAAAGCTGCAGGCGCTGGCAAAAACGCTGATCAACTTCCGCCAGTACGACGAGGCCTTTATCTGCGGCCCGGCCGCGATGATGGACGAGGCTGAAGCGACCTTAAAAGCGCTGGGAATGGCCGAAAAATCCATTCATCTTGAGCGGTTCAATACGCCGGGCACGGCCGTTAAGCGCGCGGTGAGCGTGCAGGCGGAAGGCCAGAAGGTGATCGTGCGCCAGGACGGACGTGACCGCGAGATCGTCCTCACGGCGGACGACGAGAGCATTCTTGATGCCGCCCTGCGCCAGGGGGCGGATCTGCCGTATGCCTGCAAGGGAGGCGTCTGCGCCACCTGTAAATGCAAAGTGCTGCGCGGCAAGGTGGACATGGCGACCAACTACAGCCTGGAGCCGGACGAACTGGCCGCCGGGTATGTGCTGAGCTGTCAGGCGCTGCCGCTAACCGCCGACGTGGTCGTCGACTTTGACGCTAAGGGGATGGCATGAGCGAACTTCTGGTCACCCGTTATGACCGCGTGCTGCAACTCACGCTCAACCGGCCGGCGGCACGCAACGCCCTTAACAATGCGCTGCTGACACAGCTTGCAGAACAGCTGGAGGCGGCGGCAAGCGATAACACCCTCTCTGCCTGTGTAATTTACGGCAGCGAGCGCTGCTTTGCGGCCGGAGCCGATCTCAACGAAATGGCAGAAAAAGATCTGCCTGCCACCCTGAACGATAGTCGTCCTCAGCTGTGGAAGCGGATAGACGCCTTCAATAAACCGCTGATTGCCGCCGTGAACGGTTTTGCACTCGGGGCTGGCTGCGAGCTGGCCCTGCTGTGCGACGTAGTGATTGCCGGTGACAACGCCCGCTTCGGACTGCCGGAAATTACGCTTGGGATCATGCCTGGTGCGGGCGGCACGCAGCGCCTGATCCGCTGCGTGGGTAAATCGCTCGCCAGCAAAATGGTACTGACCGGGGAAAGCATTACGGCGCAGCAGGCCCAGCGAGCCGGTCTGGTCAGCGACATTTTCCCGGCCTCGCTGACGCTGGAATACGCCCTGAAACAGGCAGCGCTGATGGCGCGCCACTCGCCGCTGGCGCTACAGGCGGCTAAACAGGCGCTGCGCCAGTCGCAGGAGGTGCCGCTGCAGGCGGGTCTGGCGCAGGAGCGTCAACTGTTCACGCTGCTCTCGGCCACGGAAGACAGGCGAGAAGGCATCGACGCCTTCTTACAGAAACGTACTCCCGACTTTAAAGGACGCTAATTGTGGAATTTATTCTCAGTCATGTAGAGCAAGGCGTAATGACCCTGACGCTGAACCGTCCGGAGCGTCTGAACAGCTTTAACGATGTGATGCACCAGCAGCTTGCAGAATGCCTGAAGCAGGCCGAGCGCGATGAGACGATCCGCTGTCTGCTGATCACCGGCGCAGGGCGCGGCTTCTGTGCCGGGCAGGATCTGAACGACCGTAACGTCGACCCGAACGGTCCGGCGCCGGATCTGGGGATGTCCGTCGAGACCTTTTATAACCCGCTGGTGCGTCGTCTGGCTGCGCTGCCAAAACCGGTGATTTGCGCGGTCAACGGCGTGGCGGCAGGAGCAGGAGCCACGCTGGCGCTGGGGTGCGACATGGTGATTGCCGCGCGTTCCGCCACCTTTGTGATGGCCTTCAGCAAGCTGGGGTTAGTCCCGGACTGCGGCGGAACCTGGTTCCTGCCGCGCGTGGCCGGACGTGCCCGCGCTATGGGGCTGGCGCTGCTTGGCGACAAACTGAGCGCCGAACAGGCGCACGCCTGGGGAATGATCTGGCAAGTGGTGGATGACGACCAGCTCTCCAGCACGGCGCAGCAGCTGGCGCTGCACTTTGCCTCGCAGCCCACCTTTGGGCTGGGGCTGATCAAGCAGGCGATTAACGCCGCGGAAACCAATACCCTGGACGCACAGCTTGACCTGGAGCGCGATTATCAACGGCTGGCCGGACGCAGCGACGATTACCGCGAAGGCGTGAGCGCCTTTCTGGCGAAGCGCGTGCCGAATTTTACGGGGAAGTAAGATGCTGAACATTCGTACTGTCGCCGTCATTGGAAGCGGGACAATGGGCGCCGGAATAGCCGAAGTCGCGGCAAGCCATGGGCATCAGGTGATGATGTACGACATCGCCTCAGACGCCATTTCCCGCGCCATTGACGGCATTCGCCAGCGCCTGGCCTCCCGGGTGACGCGGGGCAAACTCACTGAGGAGGCCTGTGGGCAGATCCTCGCCCGGCTGACCCCGGTCACGGATATCAGTGCGCTAACCGCGGCGGACCTGGTGATAGAAGCCGCCTCCGAGCGCCTTGAGGTGAAAAAAGCGCTGTTTGCCGAACTGGCGGAGATCTGCCCGCCGCAGACCCTGCTTACCAGCAACACATCTTCTATCTCGATCACGGCGATTGCGGCGGATATCCGTCATCCCGAGCGGGTGGCAGGCCTGCATTTCTTTAACCCGGCACCGGTGATGAAGCTGGTGGAGGTGGTGAGCGGGCTGGCGACCTCGCCGGAAGTGGCCGACGCGCTGTGCGAGCTGGCGCTGAACTGGGGGAAACAGCCGGTGCGCTGCCAGTCAACGCCGGGCTTCATCGTAAACCGCGTGGCGCGTCCCTTCTATTCCGAAGCCTGGCGCGCGCTGGAGGAACAGGTTGCAGCTCCTGAAGTCATTGATGCTGCCCTGCGCGAAGGCGGCGGTTTCCCGATGGGGCCGCTGGAACTGACCGATCTGATTGGTCAGGACGTTAACTTCGCCGTGACCTGTTCGGTGTTTAACGCATTCTGGCAGGAGCGGCGTTTTCTCCCTTCACTGGTGCAGCAGGAGCTGGTGCTGGCGGGGCGACTGGGCAAAAAAAGTGGGAAGGGCGTTTACGACTGGCGCGGCGAATCGCCACAGGTGCCATGGCTCGACGCGGTCAACGACAGCTTTAGCCCAATGCGGGTTGAACGAAAACGTGACGGTGTCACGGAAATCGATGATGTGTTGCTGATTGAAACGCAGGGCGAAACCGCTCAGGCGCTGGCGCTGCGCCTCAACTGCCCGGTGGTGGTGGTTGATCGCATTGAGCGCGACGTGGCGGTGATTGCGTCGGCGGCCAGCAACCCGCATACCGCGACGCAAAAAGTCATCCGCTACCTGCAACAGCAGGGAAAGCGGGTGGTGCAGATTGCCGATTACCCTGGCCTGCTGGTCTGGCGCACGGTGGCGATGATTGCCAACGAAGCGCTGGATGCGCTGCAAAAAGGGGTCGCCAGCGAAAAAGATATCGATACCGCCATGCGTCTGGGCGTGAACTACCCGTCCGGGCCGATTGCCTGGGGCGCGCGGCTGGGCTGGCAACGTCTGTTAACGCTGCTGGAAAACCTGCAGCGTCATTACGGTGAAGAACGTTATCGCCCCTGTTCACTGCTGCGCCAGCGTGCGCTTCTGGAGAGTAGCTATGAGTCATAACGCCTGGCATAACGCCCGCACCATGTACGAACAGGATGCCTGCGCGCAGGCAATGGGGATGGACATTATCGACATGGACGAAGGTTACGCAGTGGTGACCATGACCATCACCCCGCAGATGCTTAACGGCCATAAAACCTGCCACGGCGGACAGCTCTTCTCGCTGGCCGACACCGCGTTTGCCTACGCCTGCAACAGCCAGGGGCTGGCGGCGGTGGCCTCTGGCTGCACAATCGATTTCCTTCGACCGGGTTTTGTCGGAGACAAGCTGACCGCCACCGCGCGGGTTAAGCATCAGGGCAAACTGACCGGCGTATATGACATCGAAATTCAGAACCAACAACAGAAAACCGTCGCTCTCTTTCGCGGAAAATCCCACCGCATCGGCGGCAATGTGACAGGAGAAGCCTGATGCGTGACGCATTTATTTGTGATGGGGTGCGAACCCCGGTGGGGCGGTACGGCGGGGCGTTATCCGCTGTACGCGCGGACGATCTGGGCGCCATACCGCTGCGTGCCTTGCTGGAGCGCTATCCGCAGCTCGACCCGGAGCGGATTGATGATGTGATCTTCGGCTGCGCTAACCAGGCGGGGGAAGACAACCGCAACGTGGCGCGTATGGCGTCGCTGCTGGCCGGGCTGCCGCAGACCGTCTCTGGCACGACGATCAACCGCCTGTGCGGCTCGGGGCTGGATGCGGTTGGCTTTGCTGCACGCGCCATAAAATCCGGTGATGGCGATCTGCTGATTGCCGGTGGCGTGGAGTCGATGTCCCGCGCGCCGTTTGTGATGGCGAAAGCCACCGCGGCGTTTCAGCGCCAGGCGGAGATCTTCGATACCACCCTTGGCTGGCGATTTGTGAATCCGCTCATGCATCAGACGTTCGGAACTGACAACATGCCGGAAACGGCAGAGAATGTAGCTGAATTGTTAAATATCAGCCGTGCCGATCAGGATGCGTTCGCGCTGCGCAGCCAGCAGCGTACCGCCCGGGCGCAGCAAAACGGCATTCTGGCGCAAGAGATCGTGCCGGTGCTGGTGCCGGGAAAAAAAGGGACCGTCACGGAGGTCTCTGTTGATGAGCACCCGCGCGCCGACACCACGCTGGCGCAACTTACCGCCCTGAAAGCGCCGTTTCGCAAAAATGGCGTCGTTACTGCAGGTAACGCCTCTGGGGTGAACGATGGCGCCGCTGCGCTGATTATCGCCAGCGAGCAGATGGCGCTCGCACAGGGGCTTGTGCCGCGCACGCGGATTGTGGCCATGGCCACCGCAGGCGTGGAGCCACGTCTGATGGGGCTAGGGCCGGTGCCCGCCACCCGTAAAGTGCTGGAGCGAGCGGGGCTCAGTATTAACGAGATGGATGTGATTGAGCTGAACGAAGCCTTCGCCTCGCAGGCGCTGGGCGTGCTGCGTCAGCTGGGTTTGCCGGACGATGCCGCACACGTCAATCCGAACGGAGGGGCCATTGCGTTAGGCCATCCGCTGGGAATGAGCGGTGCCAGGCTGGTGCTGGCCGCGAGCAATGAATTGCATCGACGCCACGGGCGCTACGCGCTGTGTACGATGTGCATCGGTGTGGGTCAGGGCATTGCCATGATCCTTGAGCGTGTTTGAGCGAACAATAATGTGAGTACCCTGCGATGATAAATACAACAAAGCTTGATCCGATCGAAACCGCGTCCATTGACGAATTACAGGCGTTGCAGACCCAACGTCTGAAATGGACGCTGAACCACGCCTATAACAACGTGCCGATGTACAAACGTAAGTTTGATGCCGCGGGCGTTCACCCTGACGATTTCCGCGAACTGGCCGATATTCGCAAGTTCCCGTGCACCACCAAGCAGGATCTGCGCGATAACTATCCGTTCGATACCTTCGCCGTACCGATGGAGCAGGTGGTGCGTATTCACGCCTCCTCCGGCACAACCGGGAAACCGACCGTCGTGGGCTATACCCAGGGCGACATTGACAACTGGGCCAATCTGGTGGCCCGCTCCCTGCGTGCCGCCGGGGGCAGCGCGAAGGACAAAATCCATGTGGCCTATGGTTATGGTCTGTTTACCGGCGGGCTGGGCGCTCACTACGGTGCCGAGCGTTTAGGGGCCACGGTGATCCCGATGTCCGGCGGCCAGACCGAGAAGCAGGCGCAGCTGATCCGCGATTTTAAGCCGGATATGATCATGGTGACGCCTTCCTACTGCCTCAACCTGATTGAAGAGCTGGAGCGCCAGATGGGCGGCGATGCCAGCGCCTGCTCCCTGCGCGTGGGCGTGTTCGGTGCCGAGCCGTGGACCCAGGCGATGCGTCATGAGATCGAAAAACGGTTAGGCATTACGGCGCTGGATATCTACGGCCTTTCGGAAGTGATGGGGCCGGGCGTGGCGATGGAGTGTCTCGAAACCGCCGACGGCCCGACCATCTGGGAAGATCACTTCTACCCGGAGATCGTCAACCCGAACGACGGCACCCCGCTTAATGACGGCGAGCAGGGCGAACTGCTGTTCACCACGCTGACCAAAGAGGCGCTGCCGGTGATCCGCTATCGCACCCGCGACCTGACCCGTCTGCTGCCGGGTACCGCCCGCACCATGCGCCGCATGGACAGGATCAGCGGTCGCAGCGATGACATGCTCATTATCCGCGGTGTGAACGTCTTCCCGTCGCAGCTGGAAGAGGAGATTGTGAAGTTTGAGCATCTCTCTCCGCATTACCAGCTGGAGGTGAACCGTCGGGGGCATCTTGATTCACTTTCTGTAAAAGTGGAGCTGAAAGAGAGCAGTCTTTCGCTGACCCACGAACAGCGCTGTCAGGTCTGCCATCAGCTGCGTCATCGCATAAAATCGATGGTCGGGATTTCCACGGACGTCATGATCGTTAACTGCGGCAGCATCCCGCGCTCGGAGGGGAAAGCCTGCCGGGTGTTTGACCTGCGTAAAGTGGCGGCCAACGGTTGAATTATCCTCATTCTACGTTCCCTCTCCCACAGGGAGAGGGTGTATTGAGTTCCCTCTCCCTGTGGGAGAGGGTTAGGGTGAGGGTCTATCCAGGATTCGTATGCTATGATTCATCCAGGACAAAAACACCAACAGAATGAATCACATGAAACTCGACGCCTTTATTCAGCATGCGGTCAGTTCGGTTCCCATCAGCGGGACGTCGCTAATCTCCTCGTTATACGGTGACGCGCTTTCCCATCGCGGCGGCGAGATTTGGCTTGGCAGCCTGGCCGCGTTGCTCGAAGGGATGGGCTTTGGCGAGCGCTTCGTGCGAACCGCGCTGTTTCGGCTCAATAAAGAGGGCTGGCTGGATGTCTCCCGCATCGGGCGTCGCAGCTATTACCGCCTGAGCGACAAAGGGCTGCGTTTAACCCGCCGGGCGGAGAATAAGATCTACCGCGCGGAGTTGCCCGCCTGGGATGGTAAATGGCTGCTGCTGCTCTCCGAAGGTCTCGATAAAACCACGCTTGCCGATGTGAAAAAACAGCTTATCTGGCAAGGATTTGGCACGCTGGCGCCCAGCCTGATGGCTTCGCCCTCGCAGCATCTGGCGGATGTGCAGTCGCTGCTTCATGACGCGGGCGTGGCGGAAAATGTCATCTTCTTCGAAGCCCATTCACCGCTGGCACTTTCCCGCGCGGCGCTGCGTTCCCGCGTTGAGGAGTGCTGGCAGCTGACCGAACAGAACGCGATGTACGAGACGTTTATTCAGTCGTTCCGTCCGCTGCTGCCGCTGCTGAAAGAGGCTACGCCGGAAGAGCTTACGCCAGAGCGTTGCTTCCACATCCAGCTGTTACTGATCCACTTTTATCGTCGCGTGGTGCTGAAAGATCCGCTGCTACCAGAGGAGCTACTGCCTGCGCACTGGGCGGGTCAAAGCGCACGACAGCTTTGCATCAACATCTATCAGCGTGTGGCACCGGGAGCGCTGGCGTTTGTCAGCGAGAAAGGCGAAACCTCGGTGGGTGAACTGCCCGTGCCCGGCACGCTTTATTATCAACGCTTTGGTGGTCTTGCGACCGCATAAGGAGTGAGGATGCCTGTTTATCAAATTGACGGTCTGACGCCGGTGGTGCCAGACGAGAGCTATGTCCACCCGACAGCGGTGCTCATTGGCGATGTGATCCTGGGGAAAGGTGTGTATGTCGGCCCCAATGCCAGCCTGCGCGGCGACTTTGGCCGTATTGTGGTGAAAGATGGCGCGAACATTCAGGATAACTGCGTGATGCACGGCTTCCCGGAGCAGGATACGGTGGTGGAAGAGGACGGCCATATCGGCCACAGCGCCATTCTGCACGGCTGTATTATCCGCCGCAACGCCCTGGTAGGGATGAACGCGGTGGTGATGGATGGGGCGGTGATTGGCGAAAACAGCATCGTCGGCGCGGCGGCGTTTGTGAAGGCGAAAGCCGAGATGCCCGCTAACCATTTGATTATCGGCAGTCCGGCGAAAGCGATTCGTGAGCTGAGCGAACAGGAACTGGCATGGAAGAAGCAGGGCACGCGCGAGTATCAGGTGCTGGTGGAGCGCTGTAAGCTGACGATGTATCAGGTGGAGCCGCTGCGCGAAGAAGAGCCGGGACGCAAACGACTGACGTTTGATGAGAATTTACGGCCGAAATCGGCGGTGTAGCGTGGGGAATGTATATTACCGGGCAAGGGAGCATCCTGTGACATTACTCATACGACAAGCAACATCAGCAGATTCAGTATTACTCAGTGAACTGGGCTATCGCATCTATCCCGCGCACTTTAAGCATCTGTGGAAGTCGGAATCAGAGCTAAACGATTTTCTGGAGTCAGAATATTCTGTTGCGGCGATAGAACAGAGTCTGAGAGACAGCGGCACAAGCTGGTATGTGGCGGACCTTGATCAGCCGATTGGTTTTATGAAACTGACATGGGAAGCTACAATCCCTGATACCGACATCAGCGGTGTGCTTCTTAATAAACTCTATCTTGATCCGACTAAGACGAGTAATCACTACGGTCAGAGCATGTTTAGCAGCGTCATCGAACTTACCCGAAGTCATGGCAAAAAATTTCTGTGGCTCGAGGTGCTTGAACAGAATGAACGTGCCCGGCGATTTTATGAAAAGCAGGGGATGCGGTTTATCAAGGATACGGTCTTCGAAACAGCGTCGCAGCGGAGTGTATTGAAGATCATGGGAATGGAGTTATAGCTTTCCTTTGCTTATAGGGGGCTTTTCGTCTTCGTCAGACAGGGATTATAGGTTCAGAAAGAGGGATGGGGGAGATCTGGCTATGCGGGCTCATCAACAGCACAAGTCACGTAAATTGTATCGTAGCGTCAACACGACGACACGACACTATTCTAACAACCCTGGCGCTGAGTATCGCTGGGAACGTAATCGTAAAAAATCCGGGGATGAGCTGCTGGTAACACGTGAAACCATGCACAGTGGACAAAAGCGAGGACGTGACTACACGCCATTGTTTTACTTTTTGTTCAAACAGATTGGCAAGCCGTGGGATGACGTTTTCAGCGAAGTTTGTGGACGTCTTGATACTACCGAGCCTGTGTTCTGGTTAGTCGCGTTGCATGAGCATCAGCAAAGGGATTTAGTCTGTATTGGCGATAGCAGCTTTTATCCGGGCCTGTTTGTTGACGAGAATGGCGTTTTACAACAGGTTAACCCATCGATTAGTGCCAGGGACGTAAAAGTGACTTGCCGCTGCTGTACGCACACCTTTATTGGTGAGCCTGTGCCCTGGAGGGAGGCGTGAAATATGGGGCTGTTGCGCTACATACCCTGATGAAGTAAGTCAGGATATTTGCCGGATAAACCCCCAATAATTTACGTGGCCGGGATCCATTCAACAATAGTTCTTGCCAACTCCCTGGGCTGTTCGAGCGGAATCATATGGCCGCAATCCAGAATGATTCTTAACGACGCATAAGGTATGGCTTCGACCAATTCTTCTGCCTCCTTCATCGAACGGATGGCATCATCTTCACTGGCGATAACCAGTGTTGGACAACGTATCGTTGCAGAAGGTATACCTTGCCTGGACAAGGATGATTGCGTGATGAAGGCTTCAAATCCCAGAGAGCATCCCATTTTCTGGATAGCTGAAATCATATCCTGATTTGATGTGTTTAGAGGGTGGAGTGACCGGGCAATAGCATGTCTGCTCAGCCCCTTAAACGTTGTGGGGGACAATGACTGCACGCTTTTCCGCTTTGCTTTAGCCTCTAACGGCGTATCTTCCCGTAAGGAACTGGCAATAAGCACTAAGGACTCTACACGTTCAGGGAATTCTGCTGCCAGTTGCCGGGCAATATACCCTCCCATCGAAAAACCTATCAAAGAAAACTTCTCAGGCAGAAGAGTAATCAAATGCTGCACTACATCATGAATGGTTCGTCCTTCAGTTACAGCTGCATGATGAACAATACAGTTTGACGGGAGGTATGTTTCAAATTCATGCCAAAGCATTTCATTCAGCATAAACCCTGGAATTAAAACGATTTTACGCGGCTTTAAACTCATAGATCTCGCTTAAATGCATCAGTGTATTTATTGGATTAGACAGGTTAAAAATATCTTACTAACTGCGACAATATCAAATTTCTGCCCTGGATAGGCGTTATCTATTTCCACAGAGTTTCTGAACGTTTCTAACGTCCTCCCAGGCTTCCTCCACCATCAACAGGCATTACTACGCCAGTAATAAAACTCGCTTCTGGTGATAAAAGAAAGGCTATCGCTGAAGCCACTTCAGCAGGAGAACCCAGTCTGCCCATTGGAATTGTCGATAAAATACGTTGTTCTGCTTCACTTCCAACAGGTCGTGTTTTATGAAAAAGCTCTGTCTCTATTGGCCCAGGAGCAATCGCATTTGAGGTGATCCCGAATTGAGCAAGCTCTAATGCCCAGGTCCGTGTACAACCTACCAGAGCACTTTTTGCTGCTGAGTAAGCTGTTCGGTCAATCGCACCGTAGATGGCACGGCTACATACATTAACTATTCTTCCCCAGCCTCTGCTCTTCATGTTGCCGATGAGCGCTTGTGTTATTTGAACTGCCACCCGTACGTTTATATCCATGACCTTCAGGAACGTTTGAATATCAATGCCTCCAAGTTGTTGAGGTAAGGCTACACCCACATTATTTACAATGCCGTGAATTTCGTGATTTTCGACTATTTTCAATAAAATTAAGTTAGTCTCATCAGCGCTACTCAGGTCAGCCGTATATAAAACCCCCGGAAAGCTGGCATCAACATTACGGGCAATACCCACAACCTGGTGACCCTGTTCTGATAATTTGTCACTGAGTGCTCTTCCTATCCCTTTTGTTGCACCAGTGATTAGATAAGTGCGATAAGGCCCCATATTAAAATCCTCAGTTTCGTTTGGCAGAATGAGAATCCAATGCTAACTGAAATCCCATTTTTACTAACCCTCTATTAGGCTAGCAGAATAATTGCCAACGTTTGCTCATCGCTCAAAACCGACGCTCGCGCAGTAACAGAATAACGTGGTACACATGCCAGCCTGCAATCATGACCTGTCAACCTGACGCGATACGTTCCTTATCCCTATCAAGTGCCGCCCCGTCATCTAACACGGGGCGGGTTTTGGCGTTCCATCCAAATAAATCAGAAACTGTACGTAACCTTCAAACTTCCCGTCGGCGAGGTTTTTCGCTGAACAATCGGGCTGTCGGCTGCATCCCCCATCAGCTGCGTAACGCCTGCACCGGCAACCACGCTCCAGCGTTGGGTGAGCTTGTGCGTCCAGTCGAGATTCGTTGACCAGGCATAAATTCCGGCGCTAGCGTCATATCGGGCAAACCCGGATGCGGCGGACTGGGATGCATTCACCCCGTAGTAAGTCTGCATGTACTTGCTGCTGCCCCAGCTACCGGTCAGCGACAGCGTCACCGCGTTGTTCGGTGAGGTAAAGAGCGGGCTGGAAATGCCGAAATGCAGCGCTTCGCCGTTGTCTCGCTCCGAAACCGGCACCTCTGCCTGTAATTGCAGATTCAGCCAGTCGGTGACTTTGTACCCCAGCCCTGGCACTACCAGAGCCGAACCTTTGATGTCGCCCATACCGCGCAAATAATCGCTGCCGCCGCTGATCGAATCGCTATCCACGTCCCGATCCTTACGGCCCGCGCGATAGCTCAGCGCCGCGCTGTAATCCAGGTTGCCGATGTTGTTGCCGTAACCGATCCCTCGCGTGGTGCTGACGAAGAATCCGTTATACATCGCGTAATCCACCACCACCGCCGTGGTGGCGCGGTTTTTATCCGAACCCGAATAGCGGGGCGCAACATCCACGCCTCCGCCTAAGGTCAGCACGTTGCCCTGTTGTTCTGCGGCCAGTACCGGGGTGGCCAGTAATGCCAGCAGCGCGCCTGGCACGATGTTCTTCAGACTGAGCCCCGGGAGCGAAAGGGGGAACGAGTGACGCAGTTCGATATGTCTCATTAAAGAAGTCCTTTTGGATTCAAATGATTACGTTACAAGCGGTGTTAATCGCCAGAGCGCCCAGTTTGAATGTCCACCCTAAGGTTCTTATGAGCTCAAAATGAAGAAAGACTGAAGCAGATGCCGATGATGCAAAACTGTTAAATTACCTGTTACCGTCTCTTTCTTAAGACGTTCTTCATTCACGGTTGATAAAGTTGCCCTTGTGAAAATATTACTTGTTGAAGACGACCTTGATCTCGGCAATGGCGTGCGTATTGCCCTTGCAGATCAAGGATTAGATGTCATATGGGTCCGCCGCAAAGAGGATGCGCTGCATCAACTTGCTGTCTGCGCGCCTGAACTTATTCTGCTCGACCTGGGGCTGCCGGATGGCGATGGCATGAGTCTGATGGCGTACGTACGTCAGCAGCTAAAAGGCATCCCCGTTATTATCCTGACGGCGCGAGGAACGCTGCAGGATCGCCTGAGCGGGCTGGATGCCGGTGCCGATGACTATCTGGTTAAACCGTTTGTGCTCGCCGAGCTGCTGGCCCGGGTGAGGGCGCTTGCGCGGCGCAGTTATGGCTATCAAAACGAGGCGGTAGAAATCAGAGGATTATCCCTGCATGTGCCGACGCGTCGCGTCACGGTGAGTTCCCGCCATATTGAGCTTACGGCCAGCGAATACGCGCTGCTTGAAACCCTGATGTTGCGTGCTGACCGCGTGCTTACGCGCCGTTTTCTGGAAGAAAGGATCTTTGGTGCGAAAGAAAACATGAGTAATGCGCTTGATGTGCATATGGGGAACCTGCGTCGAAAAATTGGCGAGGGCTATGTACGAACGGTACGGGGCGTCGGGTATGTCATTGACACCGTTGCGATTCAGAAGGAAGCAAATTGATGCGAAACCTGTGGCGTTTTCTGCGGGTGCCCACGCTGGTGCGGCGAATCATGGTCGCTCAGATGCTTCTGCTGACCCTGCTGTGGTGTCTTTTTTTAACCTGGATGCTGTGGGATGACTTACGTAGCCCCCCGATCCTGACCGGCGATAAGACATATAAAACCATATTTACCCTTGTTGAACGCATGGAAGGACGTACGCAGGAGCGAAGCGAGGTGCTGGAGCAGTTCAGCCAGGCGTTGCGGGAAGATTACGGCGGAGGGGACGATGCGGGACTCTCCATCACCATGATTATTCGCAAGCATAACGCAATACTGTATGCCTCTGCTGGCGCACCGATAGGCGTGAAAAATACCCGGTTGGGTAAGATAGAGCGAATTCACAGCGACGGACGTAGCTGGACAAGCCGCACGCTAAAATCCGCGAATTCCGACGTGGAGGTGACGCTGGTGACGCCTGCTGCGGGGTGGAATTTCTTTATCTACCTCAACTCGCGCGGCTACTACATCATGCCGCTGCTGGTGTGTATTCCTTTTCTGCTGTTTCCCGCATGGCTGTCAATCCGCATCGCTATGCGCCCGTGGAACAACGTCGTGAATGAAATTGCCTCGCGCGCGCCAGAAGATCTCTCTCCGTTAAAAGCCGTGCCAACGCACAGGGAGCTTAGCCAGATGGTGAGTGCGATTAATCAGTTCCTTGCCAGGGTGCGAGAAAGCACGGAAAGGGAGCGGGTATTTATTGCCGATGCCGCTCACGAACTGCGCACGCCGCTGGCTGCGATGCGAATCAATGTGGAGGCGTTGCAGGCCTACGTCAGCAGTGATAATCAACAGGCGCTGCTGGCGGGAATTATTCGCAGCAATAGCCGGGCAGCGCGTCTGGTTAATCAGCTTTTGCTGATGATGCACAGCGAAGCAAGCGTGGATACGGCGATGGAGCCGGTACCGCTTACGACGCTCATCCAGGAGCGCATGGCGGTGCTGGCACCGCTCGCCGCGGAACGCAATATTGAGCTTGAATTCTACGCTCTGGAAGAAAGCTGGGTGAGCGGTGTCAGAGAACGTCTGATGTCGCTTATCGATAACGTGATTGAAAATGCCATTAAATACAGCCCGCAAGGCGGGCGGGTGGCGGTCGATCTCTTTTCGGCGGAGACGTCCACTCAATTCAGCGTCTCCGATGCCGGGCCGGGTATTCCGGTTGCGTTGAGGGAACGGGTGTTTGACCGGTTTTTCCGCGATCCGAATCAGGTGCAGAACGGGAGCGGGCTGGGTCTGGCCATCGTTAAAGCGGTGGCGCAGCAGCACAACAGCAGCGTGAGCCTGAGTACCTCTGCTGACGGTGGGCTCAGGGTGACGGTGGATTTCCCCAACCCGGTGTTTGCCTGAAGAAAACGGGAGGGTGATCCCATTTCGTGCGCGATGGAAACTCTTTTTTACGGGGCGGGTCAAAGTAGATAGCTTCAAAATAATTACGGTATTTGTTATATTGTTGCTTATTGATTATTCACCTCTGCGGTGCCAAAAAGAATAAGATTCACCGCAACCCAGGATACGTAAATGTTAGATTACCGCTTCCCGACAGCTTTGCAGATGGTTCTCAGCGTAGCGATGGCGGAGCAATTGGGTGAACGTTCGACGAGTGCGATTCTGGCCTACGGCCTGGAAGCGAATCCGAGCTTCATCCGCAAACTGATGGTTCCCCTCACGCGTGACGGTATTATCGTCTCAACGCTTGGTCGCAACGGCTCAATTCATCTTGGCCGCCCGCCGGAACAGATCACCCTGCGTGATATCTACCTTTCTGTTATAGAAGATAAAAAGCTGTGGGCGTCGCGCCCCGACGTACCGGCGCGCTGCGTGGTGAGCGCGAATACGTGCTGGTACTTTAAATCCATTGCTGAAGAGGCCGAGCAGGCGTCACTCGCGGTCTTAGCCGGTCATACCGTGGCAAGCGCGCTGGAAGAGCTCAAGAAAGCGGATACCAGCGGGTGCGATCCGGTGCCCGAACTGATTGCCCAGTACAAGAAAGCGCATTAATGGCTGCATAAAAAAACCGCCTTCATCGTGAAGGCGGTTTTTTGTTATCTGCAGCGTATTACGCGGGCAAGACCTCTCTTTCCACTTTGCCGCGCGTGACAAATTTACGCAGCGTCACGTAAAACACCGGCGTCAGGAACAGGCCAAACAGCGTTACGCCCAGCATACCGGAGAATACGGTGATCCCGGTGACGCCGCGCACTTCTGCACCCGCACCGTGGCCGAGGATGAGCGGGATGGTCCCGGCGATAAAGGCGATGGAGGTCATCACAATCGGACGTAAACGCAGGCGGCACGCTTCGAGCGCCGCTTCCATTATACCTTTGCCCTGGATTTCCAGCTCGCGGGCGAACTCCACGATAAGAATCGCGTTTTTACACGCCAGCCCCATCAATACTACCAGTCCCACCTGCACGAACACGTTGTTATCACCGCCGGTCAGCCAGACGCCAAACAGGGCAGAGAGCATCGTCATCGGCACGATAAGGATCACCGCCAGCGGCAGCGTCCAGCTTTCGTACAGTGCCGCCAGGACCAGGAACGCCAGCAGAACCGCGACCGGGAAGACGATTAACGCCGTGTTCCCCTGAGTGGCCTGCTGGAAGCTCAGATCCGTCCACTCGATATTCATCCCGTTCGGCAGGATCTGCTTAGACATCCCCTCCAGTTGCGTCATTGCCTGGGTAGAGGAGAGGACGCGCGGGTCGGCATCGCCAATCAGGTCCGCCGCCGGATAGCCGTTGTAGCGGATCACCGGATCGGGCCCGTAAGTGGTACTGATATTGACCATACTGCCAATCGGCACCATCTCACCCTGGTTATTACGGGTGCGCAGATTCGCAATATCTTCCACGCTGTCGCGATACGGCCCGTCGGCCTGCGCCATCACGCGCCAGGTGCGCCCGAACTGGTTAAAGTCATTCACATAAGACGATCCCAGATAGGTTTGCAGCGTCCCGAACAGATCGGTCAGCGACACGCCCTGGGCTTTGGCCTTATCCCTGTCGACCTGCACATCCAGCTGCGGAACGTTCGCCTGGTAGGTGGAGATAGGGAAGTGCATTCCCGGCGTCTGCATAATTGCGCCCGACATGGTGTTCACCGCATTTTGCAACGCACCGTATCCCAGACCGGCCCGATCCTGGATGTACAGCGAGTAACCCGACCCCTGACCCAGCCCCAGAATAGGCGGCGGCAGAATGGAGAAGCCAAAGCCCTGCTGGATTTGCGCGATTTTGGCATTGATCTCGGCGTTAATTTCCGCCGCCGTGTGTTTACGCTGGTCAAACGGTTTCAGGCCAAAGAAGACCGTCCCGGTATTCGGCGTATTGGTGAACTGCAGCGCATTCAGCCCCGGGAAGGCGACCGCATAATCCACGCCCTCGGTGTTCATACCGATTTCGCTCATTTTGCGGATCACCGCATCGGTACGTGCCAGCGATGAGCCTTCCGGCATTTTCACGCCGCCAATCAGGTACAGCTTATCCTGAGTGGGAATAAACCCGCCGGGTACGGCTTTAAACATCACGCCTGCGGCACAGAGCAGCAGCACATAGACCACAAACACCGCACCGCGTCGTCCGAGCGTTTTGCCCACCAGCCCCTGATAACCGTTCGAGCTACGGTGGAAGAAGCGGTTGAACGGACGGAAAATCCAGCCGAACAGGCGATCGATAAGCCGGGTAGGGAGGTCCTTCGGCGCGCCGTGCGGCTTCAGGAGCAGGGCGGCCAGCGCAGGCGAAAGCGTCAGCGAGTTAATGGCGGAGATCACCGTTGATATCGCAATCGTCACCGCAAACTGCTTGTAGAACTGACCCGTAACCCCCGAAAGAAACGCCATCGGCACGAACACCGCGCACAGCACCAGCGCAATCGCGATAATGGGCCCGGAGACTTCACGCATCGCCTGATGCGCTGCCGCCAGCGGAGCCAGCCCCTCTTCGATGTTTCGCTCGACGTTTTCCACCACCACAATGGCATCGTCCACGACGATACCGATCGCCAGCACCAGCCCGAACAAACTCAGGGTGTTAAGCGAAAAGCCCAGCAGATAAAGAACGCTGAACGTGCCCACCACCGAGACCGGCACCGCGATCAACGGAATGATTGACGCACGCCAGGTTTGCAGGAACAGAATGACCACCAGTACAACCAGCACCACCGCTTCCAGCAGCGTCTGCACGACCGCGCGAATGGAGTCACGCACGAATACCGTCGGATCGTACGGTGCCGCCCATTTCATGTCTTCCGGGAAACGGCTAGACAGTTCTGCCATTTTAGCGCGCACCGCGTTAGACAGATCGATGGCGTTCGCTCCCGGCGACTGGAAGATACCAATCCCGACCGCGTCTTTATTGTTGAGCTGGGAGCGCAGCGCATAGCTGCCGGAGCCCATTTCAATGCGCGCCACATCGCGCAGTCGCACCAGCGAGCCGTCCTGCGCGGTTTTCAGGATAATATTGCCAAACTCTTCTTCAGTATGCAGACGACCCTGCGCGTTAATGGAGATCAGGAAATCGCTCTCTTTCGGCAGCGGCTCGGCGCCCAGCTGTCCGGCGGACACCTGCACGTTTTGTTCCTGCATCGCCGTTACCACGTCCGAGGCGGTCAGGCCGCGTGCTGCCACCTTATTCGGATCCAGCCAGACGCGCATCGCGTATTCGCCCGAGCCAAAAATCTGGATTTGGCCGACGCCGGGCAGACGCGCCAGTTCATCCTTCACTTTCAGCGTGGCGTAGTTACGCATATAGAGTGAATCGTACTTACCGCCGGGCGAAAACAGATGCACCACCAGCGTCAGTGTCGGCGACTGCTTCTGGGTGGTGATACCCAGACGGCGAACGTCTTCCGGCAGGCGCGCTTCGGCCTGTGACACGCGGTTTTGTACCTGAACCTGGGCCTGATCCGGGTCGGTTCCTGGGCGGAACGTGACGGTGGTCACCAGTACGCCGTCGGAGCCGGCGACGGACTTCATGTACATCATGTTTTCAACGCCGTTGATCGCTTCTTCCAGCGGCGTCGCCACGGTCTCTGCAATCACCTTCGGGTTGGCGCCGGGATACTCCGCGCGCACCTGCACGCTTGGCGGCACAACGTCAGGGTATTCGCTCACCGGCAACAGCGGGATGGCGATTAATCCTGTGATAAAAATCAGTATCGACAGCACCGCAGCAAAGATTGGCCTGTCGATAAAAAAGCGGGAAAAGTCCATGGGTCGGATTCTCAGATAAGGGATCAGTTAAGGGCGGCGCGGGTGGTCATGGCAACGGTTTTCGCGTTTACCGGCATGCCCGGCATAAACACTTTTTGTAAACCGTCGACGATGACTTTATCGCCAGGCTTCAGCCCCTGCTGGACGATACGTAAACCGTCGGCCAGACGCCCTGGCGTAATATCACGACGCTGCGCTTTACTCTCTTTATCAACGACATAGACATACTTACGATCCTGATCGGTCAGCACCGCTTTGTCGTCGATAAGCGTGGCCTGGAACTCCGCGCTGCCCGGCAGGCGGACGCGGGCAAACAGTCCCGGCGTGAACTGACGCTGTGTGTTATCCAGCAGCGCGCGCATGCGGATGGTGCCGGTACTGGGTGTTAACTGATTATCAAGAAAATCGACTTTGCCCTGATGGGGATAGCCGTCTTCACCCACCAGTCCAATCTCAACCGGTAGCGCCTGGTGAGTGCTGGCGGCACCTTGCCCGCTGAGGGCGAGTTTTTGATAGTGAAGGTAGGTTGACTCATCCACGTCAAAGTAGACGTAAACCGTCTTCTGCGAGACCAGCGTGGTGAGCACGCTGGCGCTGTCACCGGCGGTAACGAGGTTCCCGCTGGTGATCAACGCGCGGCTGGCGCGCCCGTCGATAGGGGCGGTCACTTTAGTGAAATCCAGGTTCAGCTGCGCGGCATCCACCGCCGCCTGTGCGGCGCGAATGTCGGCCTGGGCCTGGACGGCAGCAGCGCGGCGCTGCTCCCACTCTTCACGGGATACCAGATGGGTATTGACCAGTTTATCGGTACGGTTTGCCTCGCTTTGCGCCAGGCTGGCCTGCGTTTTGGCTCTTGCCAGCGCTGCCTGCGCCTGTTCCAGCGTGGCGCGATAGGTTCTGTCATCGATCGTGAACAATACCTGGCCTTTTTTGACCTCCTGACCGTCGGTGTAATTCACTTTATCAATGTAGCCGGAGACGCGGGGGCGGAGCTGTACGCTTTCCACCGCTTCGATCCGGCCATTAAAGCTATCCCACTGGCTAATGGATTTGACGACCACGTCAGCGGCGCTGACGGTGGGCGCTTGTGGCGCGGCATTTTGCGCGACACCCTCGTCACACCCGACGAGCAGGGCGGAGAGTAACACCGCGCCCAACACGTTCAGATGAAAATTACCCCAGGTTTTTTGCAGGCTCATTATTTTTATTCCGGTAGTTGTAGCCGCCGGGCAAGACGCAACGGGGGACGCCGCGCCACTTCCTTTGTCCGGGCTGGCTTAAGGCCATTTGTGTCGTTCATCGCCACAAAACTGTAACAATTGTGAATACACTATCGCGGCGATTGTAGGTAGGCGCTAAATTTAGTGCAAGAATAATTGTTGCACTTTATGTGCTATTTGAGGCCGGGGAAAAAGGCGCGTTTTCGGCAGGGATTTAAATGCAACAATAAAACTTGCATTTAACATCAAAACGGGCCATCTTTAAATGCAACAAACAAAGGTGCTTTTTACTACGTGGCGTGTGGGGGAGAAGATGGACACTGGCGCATTTATTCACGATCTGCTCGACTGGATCGATAACAACCTGGATAGTCGTCTGGACATTGAGACCGTATCAAAGCGTGCAGGCTATTCAAAATGGCATCTTCAGCGGATCTTCAAAGAACACACGGGTTATCCTATTGCCGAGTATATCCGTGCGCAGAAACTTCAAAAATCGATGGAGCGGTTAACCCATAGCGATGAGCCGATCCTGAACGTGGCGATTGCGTTGGGCTTTGACTCCCAGCAGTCTTTCAACCGCAGCTTTAAGCGTCAGTATGGTCAGGCGCCGGGGGCATGGCGTCGCAGCATTGTCAGCCCCAAAACGCGGCATTTATGCCAGACCTCCCCCTAGCCTGGGCGGGAACCGTTTCGCTCCCGCCTGAGGGGGTAAGGCGCGGGGTTAACTGTTTATAAAGGCGAGAAGATCGGCATTAACCTGATCGGCATGTGTCGTTGGGATACCGTGAGGCGCGCCTTTATACGTATGCAGGGTTCCGTTTTGGACCAGCTTGACTGACATCGCGCCGGAATCTGCATACGGCACCACCTGATCGTCATCCCCATGGATGACCAGAACAGGGATGGATATCCCTTTGAGGTCTTCCGTGAAGTCAGTCTGCGAGAAGGCCACAATCCCATCGTAATGCGCCTTGGCGCTTCCCATCATCCCCTGACGGTACCAGTTATAGATGACCGCTTCGGAAGGCTTCGCCCCCGGGCGATTAAATCCATAGAAGGGTCCCGCGGGCACGTCATAATAAAACTGAGGACGATTCGCCGCCAGCTGGGCCTGAAAATCATCAAACACTGACTTTGGCGTACCCTGAGGATTACTCTCCGTCTTCACCATCAGGGGCGGTACAGCACTGATCAATACGGCTTTGGAAACTTTGTCTTCACCGTGCCGGGCGATATAACGCACCACCTCACCGCCGCCGGTTGAATGCCCGACATGCATCGCACCCTGTACGCCAAGATGTTCTACAACGGCGGCCACATCGTCAGCGTAGTGATCCATATCATGGCCGTCCCACACCTGATCTGAACGACCATGACCGCGACGGTCATGGGCCACAACGCGAAATCCTTTATTGACGAAGAACAGCATCTGGGCGTCCCAGTCATCACTGCTTAGCGGCCAGCCGTGATGGAAAAAGATCACTTTCCCGTCTTTTGGACCCCAGTCCTTGTAGTAGATATTGACGCCATCGCGAGTTGTTACATAACCCATGATTATTCTCCACTCAGATAGACAGATTGCATGAAAGGCAGAAATGAAATGCGGTATACGGCCCGACTCCGCCGCGAATTAAGAAGTGTAGTTCATACGCTGGCCGTCTGGGTTAAGGCTCACCCACAGGCGGGCAGAGTGGGGCAGCGGTAAGGGGGACGGACAGAAAATAAATTTTAGCTGCAACCTACACCGTGAAGGGTTATACTGTATATAAATACAGTGAAAGGGGCGCATCATGGCGGTTGAAACAAAATATGTTGTTGTAAGAAAAGGTGAAGAGAAAATGACATTTGCCAGTAAGAAAGAGGCTGACGCGCACGACAAACTGCTCGACATGGCAGACGCGTTCACCGACTGGCTGCTGCAAAGCGGACTGCAGATGGACGAAACGCAGGCTGAAGATCTGGGGCTGTATCTCGCCGAGCAGAAAGAGGCCGTGCAGCATATTCTGCGTACCAGCAAACTGCCCGATCTCAACGCTGTAACCGAAAAAACAGAATCTGATGAAGCGGGCAGTAAAAAAATCAGAGCCGTGAAAGCTGCCTGACAGGGACATTAACGGTGGAAAAACAGTCGAGGTACTGCAATACGTCTTACACCAGGGCGCCGGTGGCGCCTTTCATACCCTGACTGCTACGTCCTGGACCGGGCGATTAATTTTCTCTCATTTCACAGCACCTCAACCACTTCAAATTCTTCTGCGATCAACTCCATATCTTCAGAAAAATGACCTTCTCGGGTGAAAAATCGCTGATGCTCTTTCTGCCAGTATTCAAGGCTTAAATCGCCTTCACCTTCTTTACGGGCAAACGCCTCGGTCACATCACAAAAACGCACCAGTCGCATTGAAACCAGCCGGGTTACACAGACCGGAACATTCTGGCCATCAAGAATAATGTTATAGCTCCCGATCCGAGGGGCAGACTCCTCCTGCTGATAAGAGGCAAAAGATCCGCAGGAAGCGGTTTTGATCCCTTTTTTAATCAGGTCTGCAAGCTCGCTGGCCAGTTCCGGGCTGTCGCCCATTTGCCAGGCACCGGCGCCTGGGTACTTCACTTTTAATTTCTCAACCACAAACATGACAAGCCCTTTTTATATGCAGGTCTGATGAATAATGATTACGATATAATAAAAACGTCTTTATTTCAGACTGTATAGAGCATCTTCATACGTAAGGCGACAAATATGAAATCCAGGAGTGCGTTAGTTTTAGACGAGCTCAGATCCAAATTACGTCCTGCATCGGTGGCACAAGTGGGCGGTTTTCGTCCCCCGGCAGACCCCCTTACATCCTGGTTTTTAAACGGTGTCGCTCTTCCCGGTGAAGGATTACCACTCTGGAAGGGGCAGCCGATGTTTCCGCTTCTTCAGATTCGTATAGATGAGCTTCCCGTTATCCCTGAGCAACTGAAGGACGTGGCACTCCTGGTGCTCTTTCACAATATTGAAAGCCATCCATTTGATAAACCTCATGGTGAAGGTTGGCTCATACGAGAATATGCCACCCTTGAAGGGCTTGAGTTATTGCCTGCGACAGACACGCCTTATCGCGCATTTCCGGTTCGATGGATAGGCGTTAATGATGATGCGCCGGGATGGGAAGATGCCTGGGATATTATCGACCTTTCTGACGTAAACGATGATCAGGAGGCAAGTGACCGCTTCCATGATGATTTTAAACGCTACAGGGGAACCAAGGTCGGAGGATACCCGATGGAGATACAACATGGCGTGGGGATAGAAGACTTTGTCTTTCAGGTGGGATCAGAGGAAAAGGTCAACTGGATGTGGGCGGATAATGGTATCGGCTATTTTCACAAATCACCGGAGGGACTTTGGACGTTTTCGTGTCAGTTTTACTGAGCATACAACGTTAGCGTCTTGCTTCAGGTGGATTCTCCGTGCCACCGTCCCAACTCATTCATAAGAGACAGTGCATGTCTGCTACGGATTTATCAAAAATGGGCACCGCGAAAGTAATGCTGAGTGTAAGTGACTGCGGGCATAAAGTGATTGAAAAATGTCCTGTCGGAGAGGTGGAGTACAGCTTTTATCAGTACGCTGCAACGAAGCTTAATCAGGCTGGCATTGTTACCCCAATGCTCTTTTCCGCTGATGCCCCTTTACGCAAGTTAATACTGGAATATATTCCTGAAAAGGTTGAACAGAACGATGTCGCAGGTGACGACGCCATCGCTATGTTGGCACGCTTGCATGGTTTCCCCGCAAATTCTGAATGGATTTACCACAGCCACTCGTGGTCAGAACTGGCGCTCGAAAAGTCCCTCATGCTTTTAGCGTTACCAGATAAAAGTACGCAGCAATTTCGGCTATTTCAGGAATGTAGTGATGTTTTGTTCGCTTACCCAAGCCTAATCTCTGGCGATAGCAATGCTGGCAATTGGGGAAGAAGAGAAAACGGTGATTTGGTTCTTTTCGACTGGGAACGATTTGGAAAAGGGAGTCCTGCGATCGATCTTGCCCCTCTGATAAAAGGGATGGGTTCGAAGCTAATGTTTACTGATATTGCTGAACGCTATTGCCAGTTCTCTTTCCATCATGACCGTAATGCGTTAGCGAGAGAAATTGCCATTGCCAAAGCATGGATTGTCACCGAAGTCATTGTGCTACTTAATGAGCGGCAAAACGCAGACTTTCCTTTATATCTCGACTGGTACAGGGAACATCTTCCTGGCTGGTTAAATGATGTCATCACGATGCTATGAATGATCATCTTCAGGCTTCATCGACATATTGAGTAGACAATATTCGATGTTGCCTGTCTTTCTTACATGTAAATGGCACTAACGGAAAGATGTCGCTCCGCCTCCCCATGCTATATCTCCACCAACACATAATCACTACAAACGGAGACATGAAGATGCTGAGAGGTAAAAGAGCCGTCATTACTGGCGGCGGCGGGGGATTTGGACAGGCGTTGTGCGTGTGGTTGGCACGAGAAGGCGTCGAGGTGGATTTTTGCGCGCGGCGCGCTGATGATATTCAAAACACCTGCAGCATCATCACTGCTGAAGGCGGCATGGCAAAAGGGTATCTCTGTGATTTAACCCAACCTGATTCCATTTCTCAGTTTTCTTCACAGCTGTTAACGTCAGACAAGCCTGTAGACATTTTAATCCTCAATGCTGCTCAGTGGTTGTCAGGAAGGTTTGACGATCAGCCAGACACAGAAATTATCAATACCATCAGTTCAGGTCTGACGGGTTCGATTCTCTTGACTCAGGCATTACTGCCCGGATTAAGACGTTCAGCCAGCGCTGATATCATCTCGATTATCTCTACCTGTGGGATCCCGAATTTCACCGATTCAATTGCGCATCCCGCTTTTTTCGCCAGTAAACATGGGCTGAGCGGGTTTATAACGAAACTGTCGCGGCAAATGTCTGAAGAAAACATACGTGTTACTGGTCTGTATCCACCCGATTTCGAAAATACCGGATTAGAGCCAGCTTTTGATGATCAATCCAGAATGGGGGACGGTCTGCTGAACGGGCGCTCGGTCTGGGAAACCATTCGTTTTGTACTGATGCAACCTCGCAGTTGCCATATCAGCCACATCTATTTTCAAGGCCCAACGCGCGAAGATCTGGTTAGCAGGGGCTGAATTGATTGACGTTGATGTGATAAGTACGTGCACGTCGCGCACACAGCCAACCCTCACCATCCACGCCAGTACCCGCAGCGTGTTACACTTCCTCACTTTCATCATCTACACGACAGGGAAGCGATGATAAATAAAATTCTGGTCAGTGCGTGCCTGATGGGGTTCAGGGTGCGTTATAACGGCAGCGAAAAAGCGAAGGCGATGGCGCAACTCTCCCGCTGGCAAGCGGAGCAGCGGTTAGTGATCCACTGTCCTGAACTGGCTGCCGGGTTGCCGGTGCCCCGACCACCAGCAGAGATTTTGTCGGCCGACGGTCGGGATGTCATGCGCGGGCAGGCCAGAATCATTGAGAATACGGGCCAGGATGTCACCGAGCACTATCAGCTTGCCGCCTGGCTGGCGCTACGTACCGCACAGGAGCATGGCTGTCGCGCGGCGCTGCTCACGGATGGCAGCCCAACCTGCGGGAGCCAGCATATCTATGATGGTTCTTTTAGCGGCGTGCGCAACACGGGGATGGGTGTCGCGGCAGCATTACTCGCTGAACATGGGATCGCGGTATTCTCAGAAACGCAGCTTCCGGAATTGATGCGCTGGATTGACGAAAGAGAAAAGCCCGTATGCTGAACGCGAATGAACAAGCCTGACGTCTTAACCAGAGTAAGAGAGTCGATATCCACTTCCCATACGGAGAACGCGCGCAAAACCTTGCGGCCCGATATGCATTCCCGCAACGAGCAGATTTTCCCTGACCGCGCGTTCCAGCACCTCTTTGCGCGTTGCTTCGGCCTGTGCAGGATCCGCGTCAAAGGCGATGCGAACCTCCGGCAGGGCAGACTGTATATGCGGGTAGTGGACAATATCTCCCCATATCAGTAAGTCCTTGTCATGCGAGTGAATGAGAAACCCGGTATGTCCGGGCGTGTGGCCGGGTAACCAGACCGGCAGGATCCCTTCGGTAACACTGTTCTCATCGAAAAAACGCACCTGTTTACTACACGCCTGTAACGTCTGGCGCACGAACCTGAAATTACGCGCTGCACGCGCATCGGCACTGTTTAGCGTGTTATCGTCCCACCAGTGTTCCGCTTCCAGAGGGTGAAGAAAAATATCTGCATGTTGATAGACAGGACGCTGTTCAGCATCCAGCAGACCACCAATATGGTCCGGATGACAGTGCGTTAATAAAACGGTATCCACCTCGTCAGGAACCACGCCAACCGCGGCGAGATGGGTGATAAGGTCACCCCCCACGTTGTTCACCCCACCTGCGCCAGCGTCAACCAGAATAATTCTCCCCCGGCCCCGGATGAGGTAGCCATTGATGTGAATATCGCCGGGTTCCGCGACGCCTGCATGCTCCTGGATTTCGTTTGCCGCTGCGTTTTCTATTCCTGAGAGCAAATCGAGACGAGCTGACAGAACGCCGTCACTGAGCGCGGTAATCTCAAAATCGCCAATCTGGCGTACCGGGAAGGTGGACTGAATCATCGCGTACTCCGCTGTTCTGGTTGCGTATTGATGCCTGAACGCTGCAACTGGGGTGTCAGTGGTTCGTAGAGATAGACCTCAGGAAGAGGCGAAGCCTGGATGGCAGTTTCACGAGGCAACACCCACGCAACGCGACGTTCCGGGGAACAATCCAGCCCCACGGCCTGCATGTCGATGGCCCTGTGTCCGGCAGGACTAACGAGATGAGTGCTTAACAGCAAAATTTGATCGCAGGAGAGAGCGGGCGCCGGATCTTCACAGGCATAGAGATTACGGTGCCAGTCAGTTATGCACCTCTGCCAGCGAGAAAAATTACCGCCGCCTTTCAGACGGTACTCTTCACTGTGCAAAACATCCGCGTTGGTAACGGTATGCAGGGCAAGATAAACCGGGCAGCCAGGCGTGATGGCCCGAAAACGCTGAGACGTCATAAATCCGGTCACGGAGAGAAGAGCGGGCAATTTCTCCTGACTATAAAACGTGCTCCACTCAGCTTCGCTTGGCGGATCGTTATACGAACATTCCACGATATAGAACATCACAACCTCTTCACTTAATGACTTTTCATCATGCTACAGGCTGTTTTTCGTGCTTTAAATCGATACTATGTCATGGTTCAGTGACATTAACTCATCGACTGCGCAGAATATGCGCGGCCTCAGGACCAGGCTTAATGCGCAAAAAGATACCCAGTAGCGCCTCTTTGCAGGCTTTTGTTGCCGCTGCCAGGCATGGTAATTTTGCCCGGGCTGCAGAGGAGCTCTTTCTGACGGAAGGGGCGATTAGCCGCCAGATTGCACGTCTGGAATCGCTGTTAAACTGCAAACTGTTTGACCGTACCGGGAGCCGCGTAAAGCTGAATCCTGCTGGCGCGCGCTATGCTCATCATGTACGTGAAACTCTTGAGCGGCTCGAAAGGGAGACTCAGGACATCATGGGCATGCAGGAGGGGATTCAGAGTCTGGATATTGCCGTGCTGCCGACGTTTTGCAGCCGCTGGCTCATTCCCCGCCTGAGCCGCTTTACCTCGCAGTTCCCTGAGATCTCAGTCAATCTTGCGGCCAGAACGGATCCGTTTATTTTGCCCGGGAGCGGCTTTGATGCCGTCGTTCATTTTCAACATCCCGCCTGGGCCGGGATGCGACTGCAGCCGTTGTTTGAGGAAAAACTGGTGCCGGTGTGTCATCCTGCACTGTTAATGGATAAGGAACCCGGTGAGCAACTCAATGCACTTGCGCGGATCCATCGCCGGCAGAATCCGGATGCGTGGCATCGCTATGCGTTGGAAAGCGGGATCAGTCTTGATAACCCGTCTCAGGGCGTACGGTACGATCTTCATGAAATGGCGATCGCTGCTGTGCTGGCAGGTCACGGCGTCGCATTGATACCACGCATGTATATCGAAAACGAACTACGCAGCGGCATGCTGGTTTCGCCATGGCCTGCCTCAGAAAGGTTAATTAAGACATTCTGTTTCATTAAACCGGCGGAAACGGGAATCAATGACGCGGCGTTAGTGACGTTTGAACGCTGGCTGCTGGCTGAAATCACTACGCCTGCCAGTCACTCAAGATGAAGCTCTGGTTTCGGCCGCCATCCTGTAAAGGGGAATTATGTCCTTACCACCACTCTATGCCCTGCGCGCCTTTGAAGTCGCTGCGCGAGTAAACTCCTTCAGTAAAGCCGCTGAGGTGCTCAATATTACGCCGGGCGCGGTCAGCAGACATGTCCGCACCCTGGAAATGTGGTTCGACTGTGAGCTGTTCAAACGGCAGGGGCCGAGAGTGGAGATCAGTGAGGCGGGGCGTGTTCTGGCCGGGCAGCTTCACGAAGGGTTCAGGAGTATCGAGTGGGCCTGTCGGGCTTTCAGAAGTGAAAACCACCTGTTGCGGCTGAAGGCACCCAGTACGCTCACCATGAGATGGTTGCTTAACGTCCTGCGATCGTTTCGTGAACATCATGAAAAACCCAACGTTGAAATAGCCAGCGTCTGGATGGACATCGATACCGTTGATTTCACGCGAGAGCCCTATGATTGCGCGATCCTGCTGGGCAACGGCCATTTTGGCGAGTCAACGGAGAGCCGATTGCTTTTCAGTGAATGGCTTATTCCGGTCTGTACCCCCGCTTTACTGGAATCTGCCCGAGAGCAACTTTCGCAGTGCGATCTGATCCATCCTTCCCCGGACAGACGCGACTGGCGGCGGTGGCTGAGAAGGACGGGGTTATTCCCCGGGCTTGATATGAGTCGCGGAGCGGTTTTCGACACCCTTGAACAGGGGAGTAGTGCCGCCATGAACGGCCATGGCGTCGCGATTGCCGACCTGCTGCTTTCGCTTGACGCGCTGAATAGCGGCCTGCTTGCGCTGCCTTTCAAAGAAGCCATCGCCACCGGAGACGGTTATTACATTGTCTGGCCGAAAAATTCACTCAGGAAAAAGAGTATTGAATGTCTGCTGGACTGGCTTGACCTGCATGCCCCGGTCATTCCTTCTCTTGATATCATCTGTCTGGAATACGACGAGCATCGGCTGTAGTTATCAAAAGCAGGATATGCCGCGGGCGTATCCTGCCCTATAAACTTCAGGCGTAAGGAATATTTGCCATTTTTTTATACCTTTCCGGCAATGCACCGTTCAGGTTGAGAAGTTTATCGAGAATAGCGATCGCAGGCGTATTGTTTGCGCGCTCTGAATCTACTATCGCTGCACGCAATATAGTGGCAGCCGACGTGACGTTCTGAAAGTACGCCTCGGACTCGGGTGTTTGTAATTCACCTGAAAGGGCGTAACGCACCAGCGGCCATCCTGAAAAATCCAGTACGGGAAGGGGCTCACCTTCTTTTGGCAGATTAGCGGCGAGCAACGCTTCAGCTTGCATGGGGTCGTTGTGAGCGGCACACAGAATGTGAAGGCGATGCACAAAGGCCGCAAGGGTGACATCGTTCTCTTTTTCTGCTGACAGCGATTCCAGCAGTGCCGATAAATTGGCGCCGGATGAATATTCATCTAGTGAGACCAGCTTCATTAAATGAAATATAACGTCAAGCGTCATGTTTGCTCCCTGAACATTTATCAATTTTGAAGGATGATATTTCAGGGACGTCGCGTTTGAAAAACGACAAATAGTGAGAATCAATGTGAGTTTAACTCAACATCACAAAAAGGCCCCGTCAGGGGCCCGATCTTGATTAACCACAACGGGATCAGAAGCGGTATTGCAGACCCGCGGTAATGGTATAGTTGCGGTTTGAAATACCGGCAGCATCTCCGCCAATAGAGCCCGATTCGCCAGTATTGGTATCAATAATCTGCGTACCGCCTTTACCTTCTTCGTAACTGCTATAGGTAAATTCTGCGAACACTTTGGCGTTCGGCGTGACGTAATAACCTGCGTCAACCGACGCACCGTAATAGCGGGAATCAGAGGTCTTCTCACGGAAGGTCAGATCGCGCATATAGTGCTCGTCGTTGTCATGCGCGCGTACCCAGTCACTGAATTTAAACAGGGCATTGAATTCAAAATCATTGAAACGGTACTGACCCGCCAGACCAATATACGGCATGGAGAAGCGCTGGCTATAGCCAATACCGCGTTCACCTGCCGGGAAGTTGCCCGTATTGGTGCCGTTATCATAATTATAAGAGCCACCGGTCGCCGTCCAGCTGAAGCGCGTTTCCTGATAACCTGCGGTTACGCCAGCTTTATAGTTATCGCCCTGGAAGATCCAGCCTTTAACGTTGAGATCGTATTCATTGGCGTAATTGACGTTGGTCGCAGGATGGGATGAATGGTCTGTCCAGGAGGATTGTTTTGCATTCATCCAGTCGTAGTCATCCATATGACCCGAGCCTGATGCCAGAGACGTCCAGCCGCGGGCGTTCAGTGTCAAAAATGAATAAGCATCCCAGGAAATATCGCCTTTCAGAATGGCGACATTTTTGATTTTCCAGTCGAGCTGGCTGATTTTTCTTCCTGTGACTTCGTCGTACACCATTTCATGGGATTTTCCGCTCAGCATCCCGGCAGAGGCTGAAACCGATAAACTTTCCGGTGAAAAATCCGGTATGGCTTGTGCGGATCCTGCATATACTGCCCCTGAAAACGCGGCCATCATCATTCCGGCAACAATATTTTTTGTCATTTTAATTTCCCTAAATCAAATTTTATCAATGCCTTGCAGACAAATCTTAAAAGTCATACAAATAAGAATCAACTGCCAGTTTTGGTATTTTTTTTATTATTTGACCCAAGGAGCGATATTTAACTTTGGGCCGCCTCAGTGAGGCGGCGAAAGGTGGGATGAATAAACATTGAGTCGGTGCAAAATAGCTGTCGGTAATTAAAAATGCACTCCCGGATGTAATAAACTTAACGTATTCTCCCCGTTAATTTGAAACGCTACTCGCAGGACGGATCCTGAACCAGATCGCATACATCGCCGGCAGGAAGACAAGGGTGATGATCGTTCCGCCCAGCGTCCCGCCAATCAGCGTATAGGCCAGCGTCCCCCAGAATACGGAATGGGTCAGCGGTATGAATGCCAGCACGGCGGCCAGGGCTGTCAGTAACACCGGCCGTGCCCGCTGGACGGTTGCTTCGACTACCGCATCGAACGGGGCGAGACCTTCTTTCTGGTTATGCGTAATCTGCCCGATAAGGATCAATGTATTTCGCATAAGAATGCCCGAAAGCGCAATCAACCCGACAAGTGCATTGATCCCAAAAGGTTGATTGAACAGCAGCAGCGTGGGAACCACGCCGACCAGACCCAGCGGGGCAGTCAGAAAAACCATCACCATCGCGGAGAGAGATCGCACCTGCACAATGATGATCAGTAACGTCAGGGCAATCATTATCGGGAACAACGGCACCATGGCCTGTGTGGCTTTACCTGATTCCTCAATTGAGCCTGCCATCTCAATGCGGTATCCGGGCGGGAGCGTATCAATGATCGGTTTTAGCTGTTTCATGATCGCCACCGACACATCCGGTGGCTGAAGATTGTCGGCGATATCTCCGCGCACGGTAATGGTGGGCGTGCGGTCGCGACGACGCAGGAGCGGATCTTCCATTTTGACCTCAATCTGACCGATTTGCGACAGCGGCACCCGCTGTCCCGCACTGCCAACCAGGGTAAACCCGTCGATCTTCGCCGGATCAAGACGAATATCGCCCGCAGCGCGTCCTGTTACTTGTACAGCGCGAATATCTTCACGCACGGCAGTAATTGGTACACCCGATAACAGGAACTGGAGCTGCTGAGCCACGCTATTTGAGGTCAAGCCGGTAGCCTGCAGACGGTTCTGATCGAGGGTGAAATGGAGTGTGGGCACCCGTGAACCCCAGTCGGTGTTGACGGTTCTCATCATCGGGCTGGCCTGCAGAACGCCTTTAACCTTATCGGCGATGTCGCGAAGCGTATCGACATCGGGCCCCATCACACGCCAGGCAACCGGGAAGGGGGAGTAGGGGCCAAACACCAGTTGTGTGACACGCACGCGCGCTTCCGGCGCAAGTCCACCGGCGACCGCTTCCCGGAGCCGGAACTTGAGCGCCTCGCGTGACGTCTGGCTGTCCGTCATCACCACGATTTTCGCAAAAGAGGGATCGGGTAATTCAGGTGCCATGGCCAGGTAAAAACGTGGTGAACCCTGCCCGACGTAGGCGGTCACGATGCTGGCTTCCTGCTGCTGTTTTAACCACGCTTCGATTTTCGCCGTTGCGGCGCTGGTCTGCTCAATTGAGGTGCCATAAGGCATCTGCACTTCCACCAGCACTTCAGGGCGGTCGGACGTTGGGAAAAACTGTTTTTTTACCAGTCCCATACCCACTACGGCCAGTGTAAAAATGAAGACCACGGAACCGGCCACGATCCACTTTCTGGCAATTACCCGGGCCAGCAGCTGGCGAAAACGGTTATAGCGCGGGGTGTTATAGATGGCGGCATGGCCCCCTTCGACTTTGGCGATATCTGGCAGGATCTTAACGCCAAGATAGGGCGTGAACACCACCGCAACCAGCCAGGAGGCAATCAGGGCGATGCCGACAATCCAGAACATATTGCTGGTGTATTCCCCGGCGGTCGACTGGGCGAACCCGTTTGGCATAAAGCCAATCGCCGTCACGAGGGTACCGGCCAGCATGGGGGCGGCGGTATGGCTCCAGGCGTAAGCGGAGGCTTTGATTCGGTCGTAGGCTTCCTCCATTTTCACTACCATCATTTCAATGGCGATAATGGCATCATCAACCAGTAAACCCAGAGCAAGGATCAGTGAGCCCAGCGTTACGCGGTCAAAGTTTATCCCCGCCGCCTCCATCACCACGAAGACGACTGCCAGCGTCAGGGGAACCGCCGCCGCGACGACCACGCCCACGCGCCAGCCCATGCTGACAAAGCACACCACCATCACCACAAGCAGGGCGACGAAGAATTTGATCATAAATTCATCCACCGACGAGCGGATATTCACGGACTGATCGGTGACTTTGGTCAGGGTCATTCCCAGCGGCAGGTTTTCGTTGATCTTAGCCGTTTCGGCATCCAGCGCTTTCCCCAGCGCCAGACCGTTCCAGCCCTCCCGCATCACAATACCTAACAGCAGCGCCGGTTCACGCTGGTTACGGATCTGCAGCGTGGGAGGATCTTCATAACCGCGTTCAACCGTTGCCACATCAGACAGCCTGAGCGTTTTACCCTGAGCGACCAGCGGCGTATCGCGGATCTTCTGCAACGTATCAAAAGCACCATCAAGGCGAATAAAGATCTGTGCACCCTGTGTTTCTATGGAGCCTGCTGGCGTGAGAACGTTCTGACTGTTCAGCGCGTTGAAAATATCCTGCGGCGCCAGCCCCATCGTTGCCAGACGGTCATGAGAGAGGGCGATATAAATCCGCTCGGCCTGTTCGCCGATGATGTTCACTTTTTTGACGCCAGGCACATGCAGGAGTTGCTGGCGCAGGCTTTCAGCATCACGCACCAGCAGACGCTGCGGTTCACCCTTTGCCTTTAGCGCAAAGAGGGCAAAGGTGACATCCGCAAACTCGTCATTGATCATCGGGCCCATCACGCCCGCCGGGAGATTTTTGCTCTCATCGCCAAGCTTTTTGCGCGCCTGATAGAACTCTTCCTGCACCTCGGAGGGGGGCGTCATGTCCTGTAAGGAGAGGGTGATAAACGCCATGCCCGGGCGGGTATAGGTTTCGGTACGGTCATACCACTTGAGTTCCTGCAGCCGTTTTTCCAGCGGTTCAGCAACCTGATCCTGCATTTCCTGTGCGGTTGCGCCGGGCCAGACGGTAATCACCGTCATTTGCTTTACCGTGAAGGGCGGATCTTCAGCCCGTCCCAGTCCAAAGAAGGCGTAAATACCGGCAAGCGTCACCAGAATAATCAGAAACAGCGTGATGGCACGCTCGCGCACGGCAAGCGCTGAGAGGTTGAAGCGTCCGTCGCTCATGGCTGACTCCCCGCCAGAGCCGTACCGCGTTGTTCAGCCAGACGGACAGCTTCACCGTCATGCAGAAGATGCGCGCCCAACGCCACAATTTTCTCGCCCGGCTTGACGCCGCCCGTCACCTGCGCGGCATCGTCGCTCACACTCAGCACGTTGACGGGCTGCCACATCACTTTTGCAGGTTGCGCGGAGATCCGCCACACGCCGGGCCCTTTGCCTGCATCGTACAGAGATGCCAGCGGAACCTGCATTACCTGACGTTCAGCATTTTGTTCGATATACAGGGTGACGGTCGCACCCAGCGGCGCGTTAGCCAGCGAGCCTTCCAGCACATAGCGTGCTTCATAAGTGCGGGTGGTGGTATCGGCTGCATCAGAGAGCAGGCGCAGTGTCGCGGTAACAGGCTGTGCCTCGCTGCCATAACGCGTTGCCAACGCTTCACTACCGACGGCAGGGCGCAATGTCTCTGGCAACTGGACGAGCGCCTCGCGTTGCCCTGAGCGGGCCAGTCTGATCACCGCCTGACCCGCACTGACCACCTGCCCGGGTTCTGCAAGCGTCTCCATGACCACGCCGTCGGAATCGGCCAGCAGCACGGCATAGCCGGTCGCATTTTGCGCGACGGTGGCCTGAGCGCGTGCGGCACTGAGTTCAGCTCTGGCGGCATCCGCCGCCGCTTTTATCTGGTCATACTCCGAGGCAGAGACAGCACCTGTTGCCACCAGGCCGCGATAGCGCGCCTCATCGCTGGTGGCTTTTCTCGCCCTGGCCTGGGCGGCATCCACCGCCTGCTGCTGTGCTTGTGCCTGTAACTTCAGGTCAACCGGATCCAGACGCATTAACGGCTGGCCCTGCTTAACGGTCTGCCCCGTATCAACAAGGCGTTCAAGGATTTTGCCCTGAACCCGGAAACCGAGATCGCTTTGCGTTCTGGCAACGACCACACCCGTAAACGCGCGGGACGCATCGTTCGCCGGTTCAACGGAGGCGGATCTGACAAGCGGTGGCTGGGTGCGCGGATCGTCGGTGGCGGGGTTATCACCGCATGCCACCAGGGCGAAAGGGAGGAGGCAAACGGCAAAACGGGCGGAATGAAGCCTGAGCATGGGGAAACCTTATCGTATCAAAGGACGGTTTCCGCATTCTCAGACTAGTGACCAATAAAGTCAATGGTCACAAATCAGGGGGCCAGGCTTCGTAAAATCAGGGAAGGGAGGAGGAGTGCTGCGGTCGGGGCGGTTTCGAGGTTATATTGCAACTGCACGGGGTTGATGAAAGGGCACATCACCATGTATATGGCGTAGGTCACCTCATCCAGGGGCGTTTTTCTTTCGAACTCCCCGCTTTGGCGGCCTTCAACAATGATGCTTTCAATCAGTTTCATCAGGCTCTCGGTATACCGCTCGGTAGACGGCCACTTATCCCGCGCGGCAACGGCGGCGATATCATAAAGTTTACGATCGTGGAAAAAGAGTTCGCTGCCAGCCTCGGTTAACGCCCGGAAAAGGCGGCGCATTTTTTCACTGGCCGACGGCGCGTCGGCGATGGCTGTTTCCACTGCCGTCATGATCAGCGCCAGGCGGTTAGCGCAGATAACCTCGCCAATTGCCTGTTTGGAATCGAAAAATTTATAGATATAGGCTTTTGAAAAACCGATGGATTTAGCCAGTTCTGCCACGGTGGTTTTTTCATAGCCGTAATGGCCGAAGTGCTCAAAAGCCGCTTCGACGATTTGCTCGCGGACAGAGTGGTCAAGAGGACCACGCGTGGATGGGGTGTTCATATTTTTCGTCATTGTTTCAGCTTAGCGCGACGGGCATCAGTTGACAATGAGTGACCATAATATGATTTGGTCACTCTTTTAATCATGTATCTTTCAGTGCTGTGAGCCAGAGTGTATCACTCTTTGCCCGGAGTTATTGCACAAGCCCGGAGAGATGAAAAATCCTATAACCCCAGATCGCTCAGGGACGGGTGATCGTCCGGGCGTCTGCCCAGCGGCCAGTGAAAGAGCCGTTCAGATCCCTTGATGGGCATATCGTTGATGCAGGCAAAACGCCGCTTCATGAGGCCGTCCGGCTCGAACTCCCAGTTTTCATTGCCGTAAGAGCGGAACCAGTTACCTGAATCATCATGCCATTCATAGGCATAGCGCACGGCGATGCGGTTGTCGGTAAATGCCCAAAGCTCTTTTATCAGGCGATAATCCAGCTCTTTCTTCCATTTCCGCTCAAGGAACGCCTGCGCCTCCGCGCGGTTCGTGGCGAACTCCGCACGGTTACGCCACTGCGTGTCCAGCGAATAGGCCAGTGCGATTTTTGCCGGGTCGCGGCTATTCCAGCCATCTTCTGCCAGCCTGACTTTTTCAATGGCGCTTTCACGGGTAAACGGCGGTAAAGGGGGGCGTGTGTTCATCTCGGCTACCTCGGTTGATAGTATGTAGACAGGTCTGTCTACTTGCGTTAATCTATGCCTGTAAATACCGTCTGTCAACACACTGTTTGAGGCCAGATAAGCGTGAATACTCTCACTACGAATAACGATCAAAAAGTCAGCGTCAGGGATAAAATATTACTCACCGCGCACGAACTCTTTTATTCCACCGGGTTCAGAGCAACGGGCGTTGATACGCTTATCAAACAGGCAAAAGTGACTAAAGTGACGTTTTATCGCCATTTCCCGAGTAAGAGTTTGCTTATTCTTGCCTATCTGCAATATCGGCACGAGCTGTGGATTACCTGGTTTGAAACCACGCTTCGACAATATCTCGAAGAGGGGCGGGCTGCATCGGACGCATTAGCTGCAACGCTTAACGGGTGGTTTATTTCCCCGTTGTTTCATGGCTGTGCGTTTATTAATGCCAGCGCAGAAGCAAAATCAGAAGACAATGAAAGTGAAATAAAAGCCATTTGCCGCAACCATAAATCTGAAACCCGGGAAAAAATTGCCTCCCTCACCGGTATTGCCGATGAGGCTATTAACACGCAGATTTTAATGCTGATAGACGGTGCCATCATACATGCGCAAATGGGTATGGATACCAAAGAGGTGGTCAGTCAGTTGCGAAGGGGACTTGAAGCGCTGATACCGCGCTAATTACGGCTTTGCGTGCGCAGCCAAACCTCGGGAATGGCTGCGCCGTACGATTCAGATCTTAGTGAGGCTTTGCAGGAAATCGTCCACCTGCTGAGGAGTGGCTGAATCGGCCTGATAGAGGATATCGAGCGTCACGTTTTTAAGGCCACAGAAGCCAAACACCCCTTCAACAATCTGGGTCTGAATGGCACCGGAATAACCGTGTTTATCGAACCCGGCCAGATCGCTGCCCGCCGTTGCGACCAGGCGCACGGGCACATCACGTAAATTACCCACGATGCGACCATCTTCAGCCACTTTATAGGCCCAGTTTACGGTCAGCACCCGATCAAACCAGCCTTTCAGAAGGGCGGGAACGGACCACCAGTAAATCGGGAAGACAAATACCAGCATATCCGCGCGCTCGACACGCTGCTGCTCGCGCAGCACCTCGTCCGGCAGCGCGCGGGCATCGCCGTGGTAGAGGTCAAGGTCGGGACGAATCATGGTCGGGGAAAAACCTTCGGCATGCAGATCGGCTATTTCAACCTGCGTACCCTGTTCCTGTAACTTCCCGGCAATTCGCTGCGCGAGGGATTGGGATAACGAATTTTCGACCGGGTGAGCCGTCACGATCAGGGCAGTATTGATGACGTTTGATGCAGACATAGAGACCTCAACAGGGTGAGTGAAGATGTCTCTATGTTACTATTGGTAACTTAACTGTCAATCTGGCAGGGCACTCATTTTGTGCTGTCCAGATAGGTATTGAGGACGCCGGTCATCGCGCCGCTGAGCATCTCTTCCGCAACGTTACGCGCGAGGATCCCATTTCCGGCAGCCGTACTGAGCGCATCCGCGGCCCCAATAATGGCCGTCAGGGCCGCTTCACCTGTTACCCCTTGCAGCACAATAAAAGGGGCAAGCGCCATCCGCAGGCAGTCTGCGCAGTCGGCCACGCAGGCCTCGCGGAAAATCTGCAGCGCCCGCGAGCCGGACAGAGCCGCCGCTATGGGGCCCGTTTCGGGGCCCGCAGAGATCGCGCAGTCGATATACGCGGCGCTGAAAAAACGGATCGTCTGTGCCAGCGTTTTATTGTCTCTGTTCAACGTCTCGCGAAATTTCTTAAGCTGCCTGTCGCTGAAGTCCTGGTAGAGTGCCATCAGCAGCCCTTCACGATCGCCAAAATGATCGTAAGGAATGGGTTTGGTGACGTTGGCGCGCTCGGCCAGGAAACCCAGCGTAAGGGCCTCAGTGCCTTGCTGGCGCACAATTCCGCGCGCGACTTCCAGCAGCTGTGCGCGGCGTTCTTCTTTTCTTAAGCGCTTAACAACCATCTTTTCCTCAAATCAGTTAACTACTAAAGGTAGTTTACACGCCTTACTGAACGGATGAGAAGCTCATTGCGCGGCTTTTTCCTGCTGAGCCATGTCGAGCACGCTGGCGCTTGCCGGGTCGAACAGCGCAAGGCTCTCAATCTGGTTGAGCATAATCACCTTTCTGAAATCCATCGCACTTCTGGGCTCAGAGTCGAGGGTGATGTCATGCCCGTCATACCATTTGCTGTAGTTATTTTCGATGCGAAAATTCATCGTCTGGCGATCGCGATAGCCACTCAGCATGGGAATAAGCACGATATTGGCCGTTTTCTCATATTCCAGCGTCGCCGTATGGATCATGCCGACATAGATACGCCCCGACCGTAGCGTCACCTGCGCCAGCTCGCCTTGCTCCATGCACTGATAAAGCAGTTGTTCAATCCCGCTCGCCTGCGCCAGGCGCTTATAGAGCTTTTTCCTGCCTTCACCGTCCAGTCGGGCGCTGCCCGCCCAGTTTGAGCGGTAAAGACAAAACAGGATGGCGAAGGCCAGCATCACCACTACGGGCGCCTGGATGCCCAGGAAACTCCAGTTCATAAAGTCCATTTGCCAGTCGGCATAACGCTCTGACGTAAAGTGGAAGGTGTTGTCAGCCGCGGAGAGGGCGAGCAGCAGCAGCCAGAGCAGCCCGGTGGCGATCACGCCTTGCAGAACGAAGATCGAGCCGTAAAGGGCAACCAGAAAATAGACATCCCAGCCGAAGGATCGCTTGATTTTGAAGCGGGTAGAGAGGTCGCGGCTGGTGTACCAGTACCCGCAGACCATCAGCACCATAAATATCGCCGTTCCCATATTACGCCCTCTTTAACGCATTGACGTGGCGCAGAAAATCCTGGCGTACCTCGTTGCTTTTATAGTTCACCGAGGCATTACCATCCTGGTCGATGATAATCCGGTCGCCATCCTCAACGGCTTCAATGATTTCCTGCTGACTCATCACCTGAAGTAACGATTCCGGGCTGGAGAAAAGGGAGAGAAAGAAACGTCTCATCGCATGTCATCCTTATGAATAAAAAGAATAAGCCTGGAAGAGAACGGGGGAATTTACCTTAGGGTTAACCTGAAAAAAAAACCGATGGCGGTCAGCCCTTATTGCGCCTCAACTTCCGGCACGAAAGAAACTTGCCTAACTCACTGATAATTAAAATAATAAAAATATATTTCCGCACAAACTTGGACAAATAACTCGAATTGTGTAAGTTTTAATTATGCGCTTACGCTACGTTGTTTACCGCCAGGATGTGACCCATGAACCTTTTGCCTGACGTCATCAGTCGGTTTGTTGATTACTACACCGCGCTGGATTCCCAGCCGCCCTCGGCGCTGGCGGGGCTTTACCATCCCGATGCCACGCTTATCGATCCGTTTGGTGAACATAACGGCCTGTTCGCCCTGCAGCGCTATTTCACCCATCTGCTGGCGAATGTCGAACACTGTCGTTTCACGCTTGATTCCCCTTTGATTGGCGAGCATCGCTTTGTTGTCACCTGGGTCATGCACTGGTCGCACCCGCGCATTGCCGGTGGCGAGCCTCTGGAACTGCCTGGCTGCTCCGTGGTGGACGTAGAAAAGGATCTGATTATTCGCCAGCGGGACTACTACGATGCCGGAGAGATGATCTATGAACATCTGCCTTTGCTTGGCTGGGCGGTTCGCGGCGTGAAGCGGAGGGTGAAATCATGATGACGGTCCTGATTACCGGCGCCAGTTCAGGCATTGGGGCGGGGCTGGCACAATCTTTTGCCCGTGACGGTCACCATGTCATCGCCTGCGGGCGGGATCCGGCGCGTCTGGAAGCCCTGCATCAGCACAGTTCAAACATTACGGTACGCCTGTTCGATATGACAGACAGGGACGCCTGTCGCCAGGCGCTGACGGGCTGCGCGGCCGACCTGACAATCCTCTGTGCCGGAACCTGCGAATATCTGGAACATGGCGTGGTGGACGCCGCGCTGGTAGAGCGGGTGATGACCACTAACTTTCAGGGGCCTGTCAATTGCCTTGCCGCGCTGCAGCCACAGCTTGTGGCCGGTAACCGCGTGGTGCTGGTGAGCTCTATGGCTCACTGGCTGACGTTTCCACGCGCTGAAGCGTACGGTGCATCTAAAGCCGCGCTCACCTGGTTTGCGCAGAGCCTGCGTCTCGACTGGGAGCCAAAAGGGATTGCAGTCACCGTGGTATCGCCCGGTTTTGTCGACACCCCGCTGACCCGCAAAAATGATTTCGCCATGCCGGGCAGGGTGAGCGTTGAAGAGGCGGTAAAAGCCATTCGCCGTGGCCTGGAAAAAGGGAAAAACCACATCGCGTTTCCGGCGGGATTTGGTCTGACACTGCGGCTGCTTTCCGGGCTGCCAGCGTTCTTACAGCGTGCACTGCTGCGCAGGATGGTGCGCTCATGAAGATCGCCATAATCGGCAGCGGCATCGCCGGGTTGACCTGCGCCTGGCGGCTTGCCGGGCATCATGAGGTCACCCTGTTTGAAGCCGGTGCCACCCCCGGCGGCCATACCGCCACGGTTGACGTGCCGACGCCACGGGGTACCTACGCCATCGACACCGGTTTTATCGTCTACAACGACCGCACCTATCCGCGCTTTATGGGGCTGCTTAGCGAGCTGGGCATCAGCGGGCAAAAAACGCAGATGAGCTTCTCGGTACACAATCCGCAGAGTGGGCTGGAGTACAACGGCCACACCCTGACGACGCTCTTTGCACAACGTCGTAATCTGGTGAACCCGGCGTTCTGGCGTCTGCTTGGGGAGATTGTCCGTTTTAACCGCCTGGCGAAACAGGCGCTGAAAGAGGACGTGGAGCCCGGCGCGACGCTGCAAACGTTCCTGGAACAGCATCGCTTTACGCCGTTCTTTGCGCGTCATTATATTCTCCCGATGGGGGCGGCCATCTGGTCGTCGTCGCTACAGGAGATGAAACGTTTTCCGCTGCCGCTCTTTTTACGCTTCTTTGAGAATCATGGTCTGCTGGATATCACTCAGCGCCCGCAGTGGTACGTGGTGCCCGGCGGCTCACGGGAGTATATCCGCGCTATTCTGGCACAGCTGGGTGACCGGCTCACGCTGCACCTCAACGCGCCGGTGCAGCGGGTAAGCCGTGATGCACAGGGGGTCACCCTCCATCTTGAAGAATCGAGCCACCGTTTTGATCAGGTGATTTTTGCCTGTCACTCCGCCCAGGCGCTGGCCATCCTCGACGCACCTTCCGCCGCTGAGCAGGAGGTGCTGGGCGATATTGGCTGGCAGCGTAATGAGGTGGTACTGCACAGCGATCCGCGCTGGCTGCCGGTGCGTCAGCGCGCCTGGGCCAGCTGGAACTACCGCCTGAGCGACCAGGATCAGGCCAGCGCCTGCGTAACGTACAACATGAATATCTTGCAGGGGCTGCCCGCCGGTAGCCCGCTGTTCTGCGTCACCTTAAACCCGGAAACGCCAGTGGACGAACGCTTCGTGCTGCGGCGCTTTGTGTATGAACATCCACTGTTTAACCCGCAAAGCTGGCGGGCACAGGCGCGCCGCAGCGAAATCAACGGTCACCAGCGGAGCTGGTTCTGCGGCGCGTACTGGTACAACGGCTTTCATGAAGATGGCGTGCGCAGCGCGCTGGACGTCGTCAATGCGATAACAGCCGGGGAGGGAAAACGATGAACAGTTGCCTCTATCACGGCGTATTACGCCACCGCCGTCTCCAGCCGAAAACGCATGAGTTCAGCTACGGCGTCTTTATGGCCTGGCTCGATCTCGACGAACTGGAGATGTTGCCCACCGTTGGCGTGCGGCGCAACCGGTTTGCCGCCGCATCGTTCCATGATGCGGATTATCCGCTGGGCTCGCCGCTTAAAGAGAACGTGCTGAATCGGCTGGAAAGCCTGACCGGCGAACGTTCTGAGGGGCGGGTGATGCTCCTGACGCAGCTGCGCTACTTCGGCTTTCATTTTAATCCCGTCAATTTTTACTACTGCTATGACCCGGCAGAGACGCTGCGCTGGGTGCTGGCCGAAGTGCGCAATACGCCCTGGAACGAACGACATTATTACGCCGTCAATGGTCAGCACGCCCAGCCCACGGAGAAAGCCTTTCACGTTTCGCCGTTTAACCCTATGGACATGATTTACCACTGGCGCTTCAACAACCCGGATAACACGCTGCATATGCACATTGAAAATCATCAGGCGTCAAAGGTATTTGATGCCACGCTGGCGCTTCGCCGCGCGCCGCTGACCCGTCCGGCACTGCGTGGGCTGCTGCTGCGTATTCCGCTGATGACGCTCAAAACCGTTTTCGCGATTTACTGGCAGGCGCTGCGGCTGTGGCTTAAGCGCGTGCCTCTGTATAACCATCCTGTCAGCAGGAGTGAACGCTCATGACCGATCCTGTCTTTGCGCTTGAACCCGATATCCCGCGCAACGTTCGCGTCGCGCGCTGGCTGCTCTTTCGCGTGCTGAGCGGCCTTCGTGGCGGCTCGCTCACGCTGCGTGAAGGGGCGCAGACCTTTCATTTCGGTGAGCTGTCTGCCGCGCTGCATGCCGACGTTGAGATCCTCAGCCCGGGCGTCTACTGGCGCGTCCTGACCGGAGGCAGCCTGGCTGCCGCGGAAGCCTGGATGGACGGCGAATGGGAAACCACGCAGCTCACGCCGCTTCTGCAACTGCTTGCGCTAAACAGCCAGGTACTGGGGCGGCTCGAAAAAGGGTTCCGCCTGCTTGGCAGACCGCTGGAGCGGCTTCGCCACTGGACGCGGCGCAACTCCCGGGCGCAGGCGCGGGAAAACATTGCGGCACATTACGATCTGGGTAACGCGTTTTATGCCCATTTTCTGGACAAGGAGTTGCTCTATTCCAGCGCGCTGTTTAGCGGGGAGGAGCAAGATCTTGGCGACGCGCAGCGGGCGAAAATGGCGCGTCTGTGCGAACAGCTGGCGCTGAACCCCAGCGATCATCTGCTGGAGATTGGCACCGGCTGGGGGGCGATGGCGGAATACGCGGCCCGTCACTACGGCTGCCGGGTGACCACCACCACGCTGTCGCAGGAGCAGTATCGCTGGGCGACAGAGCGGATTGCCCGGGCCGGTCTGCAGGACCGCGTTGAGGTGTTGCTCTGCGACTATCGCGATTTAACCGGCGAGTATGACAAGCTGGTGTCGATTGAGATGATTGAAGCCGTCGGGCAACGCTATCTGCCAACGTTCTTCCGCACCTGTCAGGCGCGTCTGCGTCCGGGTGGGCGCATGGCGATTCAGGCCATCACCATTCAGGATCAGCGGTATCGCGACTACAGCAAAAGCGTGGATTTTATTCAGCGGTATATCTTCCCCGGCGGCTTTTTGCCGAGCATAACGGCGATGAATGCGCTGATGACGCGCCATACCGATTTTGTGGTACGCAACCTGTTTGATATGGGGCCGGACTACGCGCGCACGCTGGCGCACTGGCGTCAGCGCTTTCTCCATGCCTGGCAGGAGATTGAAAAACTGGGATTTGATGAGCGGTTTCGTCGGATGTGGCTCTATTACTTTGGCTACTGCGAAGCCGGGTTTAACGCCCGCACCATCAGCGTGGTGCAACTGACCGCCGAGCGCGTATGAAACGTTACGTGCAGGTTTTCGCCCTGGCTATCGCGTTCGATCTCTACTGGACGCTGGTGGTGCTGTTTCGCGAGCGCGGCCTGATTATCTGGTGCGTGCTGGCGATCTTCGCCTGCCTGATGTTGCCGCCTGCACACCGCGTTTATGCCATTCTGCTGGCACTCGCGGGCACTCTGCTGGATGCACTCTGGGCGCTGACGGGGCTGATCGCCTTCACCGGTGAATCGCTGATGCCCGTGTGGATGGTGGCGCTGTGGCTGATGTTTGCCACCGTCTGGACGCAGCTCACCTGCACCACAACGTTACCCGGCTGGATGCTGATGCTGCTGGCTTCCGTGGGCGGTCCGGTGGCGTATCTTATCGGTGAGCGGCTCGGTGCCATCACCTTTCTGGAGCCAGCCTTTATCGTCGTCAGCTGGATGGTGCCGGGCTGGCTGGTGCTGATGCTGTTTTACCACCTGCTGACAGGGAGGCAACAATGAGAGCCGCACTCCTGTTCCTCTGGCTCATCACCCTGACGCCTTTCGCCCAGGCAGCCGACTGGCTTGGCTGGCGTAAGGTGGGGGATGCCACGCTGACCTGGGGGCCTTTCACCGTTTATACCTCCCAGTTGCGCACCCCTGAAGGGCGCTACACCGGCAAGATGCAGGATCAGGCGCTCATTATCACCTACGCGCGTGACATCGACAGTGAAGACCTGGTCGAGGCAACCCGCGACCAGTGGCGAGCACAGGGGGTTTTGCAGCAGGAACCGCAGAGCGAAGCCTGGCTGCGGATGCTTGCCTCGCTGTGGCCGGATGTCGGGCCGGGAGCGCAGCTGGCGTTCGTGCTTAACGATAAGCAGGGACAGTTCTGGTACCGCGCGCCTGCCGCATCGGGCACTTTCAGACCCCTGGGGCCGCCTCAGTCGCAAGCGTTCAGCACCCGTTTTCTGGGGATCTGGCTTGATCCCCGCACGCAATACCCTGAGCTGCGTCAGCAGTTAATCGGAGGACAACAATGAAACGTTTTTTGATCATGGCGCTGGGTGTGACGATGTTGCTGGCAGGCTGCAGCACGGACGTGACGGAGTACCGCCAGCAGCAGCCGCGGCTTGATATATTCCACTATTTCCAGGGAAAAACGGAAGCGTGGGGGATGGTGCAGGATCGCAGCGGGAAGCAGATCCGCCGCTTCCACGTGGAGATTGCCGGGGACGTGATTGGCGACACGCTGACGCTGAATGAACATTTTGTCTACGACGATGGTGAAAAACAGCAGCGGGTATGGCATATCCGCCGCGTGGCGACCGATCGTTATGAGGGCACGGCGGGCGATATTGACGGCGTGGCGACGGGGCAGGCAGCGGGCAATGCCTTCAACTGGCGGTACAGCATGAACGTGAAGGCCAACGGCAGCACCTGGCTGCTGCACTTCGACGACTGGATGTACCTGCAGGATGGTACACACTTGTTTAATAAAACCGAGATGAAGAAATTTGGCGTCACCGTCGCCACGGTGACGCTGTTCTTTACCCGCAAGGCGTAACGTTACTCGTGGGGAGGGGCGTTTTTACTGCCTGAGTAAATGAAAAACAGCGCAATACCCAGGCAGAGGACAGCGGCCAGTCGGCTCATCGAAAACGGAATGGCCGCATTGCCCAGCCAGCCAAAGTTATCAATCAGCATACTCATGGTGAGCTGACCAAAAATCACCGCGACCGTGGCGACGGCGGTGCCGATGCGCTGCACCGCCACGACCATGATCACAATGTACGGCACGCCAAACATCGCCCCGAGAAGCTGCCATTTCGGCACGTCCAGCAGGGTGACTGTCTGTTTTGGTTCAAAGAAAAAAATCAGCAAGGCGGTGACCAGCGCGCCAACGGAGAACGTCAGGAACGCGCTTTTGAATACGCCCACGCGGCTGCCAAGTTGCCCGTTGATCGCCGCCTGAACGCTTAGCGTCGCGCCGCCGCACACGGCCAGAATAATCATCATCAATGTCATCGTGTTACCCCTGTGCGACAAGAATCAGTGCCGCAATAATAAAACCCAGCGCGACGACCCGTTTCGCGTTGATCTTCCTGTGCGGTGTGCCCAGCAGACCGTAATGGTCGATCAGCAGGCTTTTAAAAACCTGCCCCGCCAGAATGCCAATCATCGTCAGGGCGATGCCGATGGCCGGGGTGGCGAGGGTCAGGATCACCACGTAAACCGGGCCAAGTACCCCGCCGAGCAACTGCCAGCCAGGCTGGGCAAAAAACGACGGGCTGTTGCGCGGGCTGAAGAACAGCATCAGCAGAAACGTCAGCGCGGCGCCGACGCCAAAAATGCTGAACGTGGCCCATAAATCACCGACTTTTCCACCCAGCGGCCCCAGCAGGCCAGCCTCTACGGAAAGCCCCATCCCCCCGGCAATCACCAGTAAAATCAAAACAAGCTGCATTGTTATTCCTCCGTTTGCAGGCGGAGAAGATTACGTCGGTCTGATCATGAGAAAAATGCCATAATGCAGGAAACACCTTTGCAGGATATGCACGAATGTACGACGCCGGGAGCATGAACCTCCGTTCGCTGAAGATTTTTATCGCGGTTTTTGAAGCCGAAAATTTTTCCGTGGTCGCGCGCCGCGAGGGCCTTTCTGCCTCGCAGGTTTCGCGCATCATCCACCAGCTTGAGGACGCGCTCGGCCAGCAGCTTTTTTACCGCAATACCCGGGCGGTGATCCCCACAGAAAGTGGTCATCTGTTTATCCGCTATGCCAGGGAGATGATGACGAGTTTTGAGGAGGCTCGTCGTGAGCTGGATGCTCGTTCAACGGAGCCTTCCGGCACGATTCGCATTAATGCACCGGTCTTTTTCGGCCAGCGGCACATTGCGCCAGGGCTGCCTGGTCTGACGGCGCGCTATCCGCGGCTGAATATCGAGCTGACGCTGACCGATGATTTTATCGACCCGCACAAGAATGCCGCCGACGTGATCTTTCGCATCGGCGTGCTGACGGACTCCACCTTTCACGCGCGCATTTTTGGTCAGCAGCGTTACCATCTGGCCGCCTCGCCGGACTATCTGCGACAGCACGGCGCACCGCAAGGGCCGGACGATCTGGCGCATCATCAATGCCTGGTCTACCGTGGTTCGTCGGGGCCTAACCGCTGGCTGTTGCGCGGTCCGGGGGAGGAGTGGGTTCACTATCCGGTGGTGCCATTAATGACGTCAAATAATGCGGAATCGCTGCTTGCTGCCGCGCTGGGCGGGATGGGAATTGTGCTGTTTCCGGACTGGCTGATTGGCGACCGCCTGCAGCAGGGCGAGCTGGTCGCACTCCTGCCAGGGCTGGAGTGCGCCATTCATACGGAGCCCCTGAATATTGCGGCGATCTACCCAAACGCGCGGCATCCGCCCCTTAACGTCAGGGCGGTGATTGATCATTACGTCGGGTGTTTCGGTACGCCGCTCTACTGGCAAACGCAGGGCAGGTGATTACGCGCCAAGCTCGTTGCGGATAATCGCGGCTCCGGCGCTCAGCGCCTTCAGCTTACCGTTGGCAACCTGACGGGAAAGCGGCGCCATACCGCAGTTGGTTGACGGGTAAAGCTTGTCGGCATCGACAAACTGCAGCGCTTTACGCAGGGTGTCAGCCACTTCTTCCGCGGTTTCAATGGTGTTGGTTGCCACGTCGATGGCGCCTACCATCACTTTTTTGCCGCGGATCAGCTCCAGCAGATCCATCGGCACGCGGGAGTTGTGACACTCCAGCGAGATGATGTCGATATTCGATGTCTGAAGCTTAGGAAACGCCTCTTCATACTGACGCCATTCTGAGCCAAGGGTCTTTTTCCAGTCGGTATTGGCCTTGATGCCGTATCCGTAGCAGATGTGTACCGCTGTTTCGCATTTCAGCCCTTCAATGGCACGCTCCAGCGCCGCAATCCCCCAGTCGTTGACCTCATCAAAAAAGACATTAAATGCCGGCTCATCAAACTGAATGATATCGACACCTGCGGCCTCTAACTCTCTTGCCTCCTGATTGAGGATTTTAGCGAACTCCCAGGCCAGCTTTTCGCGGCTTTTATAGTGCGCGTCGTAAAGGGTGTCGATCATGGTCATTGGCCCCGGCAGGGCCCACTTGATTGGCTTATCCGTGAGCTGGCGTAAGTATTTTGCGTCGTCCACGAACACCGGTTTTTGACGCGCCACGGCGCTGACCACCGTCGGCACGCTCGCATCGTAGCGGTTACGAATGCGCACGGTCTGACGGTTTTCAAAATCCACGCCGCTGAGGTGTTCAATAAAGGTGGTCACAAAGTGCTGGCGCGTCTGTTCGCCATCGCTGACGATATCAATCCCCGCGCGGATCTGCTCATCAAGCGATAAACGCAGCGCATCCTGCTTACCGGCCAGTAACTCCTGATCCTGTAATTTCCACGGTGACCACAGCGTTTCTGGTTGTGCAAGCCAGGTTGGCTTAGGCAGGCTGCCAGCGGTTGACGTCGGGAGCAATGTTTTCATATGTATAACCCTTTTAAATTCGATTAATTAATGCGCGTAGTTATCAGACCACTGCTCGAGTACGTGTTTGTAAGGTTTGATAAATTGTTCTTCCGTGAATTTACCCTGCTCAATGGCCAGCTGGCTGCGTTCGACACGGTCGTAAACAATTTTGGTTAATGAGTGATCCTGCTGATTCAGATCGGGGCGATAGCAGTGTCCTGCTGCCGAGTTAGCGTTATAAATTTCCGGGCGATAGATCTTCTGGAACGTCTCCATCGTGCTGATGGTGGCGATCAGTTCAAGATTGGTGTAATCACTGAGCAAATCGCCGGTGAAGAAGAAGGCAAACGGCGCCACGCTGTTTTCAGGCATGAAATAGCGTACCTTCAGGCCCATTTTCGCGAAGTACTGCTCCGTCAATGACTCGCCATCCGGCGTGTACTCAATGCCCAGCACCGGGTGCTGGTTACCCGTGCGACGATAAGTGTCTTTGCTGGACACGCTCAGGCAAATCACCGGTGCTTTTTTGAAATTCTCCCGGTATTCCGGTGAATTAACAAAATGGCGGAAGATATTGCCGTGCAAGACACCAAACTTCTCCGGAATGGTGAAATGGGGCTGGTTTTTATTATGCTCCAGCAGCAGGACGCTGAAATCGTAATCGCGCACGTAAGAGGAGAAGTTATTGCCGACAATACCGTCGATGCGTTCGTTGGTTTTTTTATCGACGATTGTGGTTTGCAATATTTCAATGGCCGGGAAGGTTTTCTCCGCACCAATATTCAGATCCACAGAGACGATCTCAAGCTCGACCGCGTAACGATCGGCATTGGGGTTATCCCAGCGCGCCAGGGCGTTAAAGCGGTTATTGATCATCACCAGAGTATTACGCAGGTTCTCCTGACGCTTTTCCCCGCGGGCGAGGTTGGCAAAGTTGGTGGTCGTACGCGTATTCTCTGACGGGTTATAATTTTCATCGAAGCAACTGCGCTTAAGGGTAAATGTAAAAGCTTTACTCATCTTGGTTATGCATCCTAAGTTCATGTTGCCAGGAAGTTATCAATGCATAATTTATGCCTGACGCGGTGGCGCAGGGGAAGTGACTTAATTTCACAGCAACATGAGCGAACTTCATGAAGGCTCAAGGGGCATGCGCCCCTTGATGTCAGGCTGAAGGGCGTTCGTTCCAGGCGTCGCTGTGCATGATGTTCCCATCGACGATACGCCAGGTAATTTTTTCATACTGCAGGCTTACGCTTTCAACATGGTTCATTTTATCGTTGGCCGCGATTTTCACGTTCGGCACGCTGCAGTTAACACCGGTGACCTTTACATTCTCCATTAATACGGTGTAATAACAGACCTCCTGTCCAGCATCATTAATATGATAGAACTTAATTTCAGCACTTTTTAGCGCTTGCCCGGTAGATGCTGCTTTATAGAGATAGGGCGTGGAGCTATCAACTTCCTTTTCAATCCGCATGGAAGAATGTTGACGCGTGCCGGTGATCTTGCCATTAGCACTATCTACCGGGAGGTTTAGACCATGACTTAGCCCTATGATCTCAATGCTACCTTCACGGTCCTGAACGTCTACGGATCCTTTAATATGTGCTCCGCCATCGTCTTTTAGCCATATATAGGGGGGAATTGGCATTCTTTATTTCCTTATTCTATTGATTAGCAGCATTATTAATCGGTAAATAACCGTAGTAAGGGTAAATACAGTTAAAATATCGATATACGTATAGGTGTCATAAAGTGTTTCAGCATTAACATCACCATAAATAAAATCACATATGGAAGAAGCCACGTCATGATTAAGATAGAATTCAGCAGGCTCCAGCGTGCGACCTACCATCAGGCTAATGAGTAGAAACCCGATCGTTTTGAATAGTCTGATGCTCCATTTACGGGCAGGTGTTGGTATAGCCACTATTAATCACCTCAACCCAGCCGCGTGCCATAAGTGAACGCATACAGGGAACCTGAATAAGTTCGGTACTCATCAGAGCATTGCGGATCAATGCGTAATCAGAATTATGGGCAATCGTGATACATCCTTCTGATTGCGTACCCGGATGCAAACGAAATAATCCACGATATACGTTATCAATCCAGGTTCCATCGTCGATACCCCAGTCATCCTTGTACAGAGCAAACCACTCATCACGGCCAAACTCTGCACCGGATCGGACTTTGTTCCACTGGTCCTGCAACTTAGCTTTTAACCCTGATATGAAGCCACCGGTTCCTCTGTCAACTATCCAGTATTTTCCCGGAGGAATAGGTCCCGAGCCTTTAACAGCGCCACATAGTCCATTGTTTCGATAGATTCCCTGCCCGGAATGCGCCATAAACACGCCTACACCGTGCAGGTTAAAAGGCGCATAGTCAGCACCGTTAAGCAGCATTGTTCCTTTTAAGGCCATATTTTCTCCGTACCCTTATAATAAGAGAAAGGCAGCCTACGCCTGTAGAGGGTACAGATACTGAACTCACATCATATTTATGAGTTGCTCATTTTTTTTAAGAAAATGACCTGACAATTTTTAATCACTCGTTAGGCGTTAACGTTAATAAATGCTGAATGAATAATGAACCAGCCTCAGGCAACTAAACGCCATGCCTACTTCTCTAACACACGCTCCGCAATTCCCGCTATAATCCCCAAAATTTCCAACCGGTTTAAACACACTCATGACAAAACTCACCTTACAAGAGCAGATGCTGAAAGCGGGCTTAGTCTCCAGCAAGAAAATGGCCAAAGTTCAGCGCACGGCCAAGAAATCCCGCGTGCAGGCGCGTGAGGCCAGAGAGGCGGTAGAAGAGAACAAAAAAGCGCAGCTTGAGCGTGACAAACAGTTGAGCGAGCAGCAAAAACAGGCCGTGCTCGCCAAAGAGTTTAAGGCGCAGGTGAAGCAGTTGATTGAGATGAACCGCATCACGGTGGCAAAAGGCAACATCACCTTTAACTTCACCGACGGCAATCTGATCAAAAAAATCGAGGTGGATAAGGCAACCCAGACCCAGTTGATTAACGGTCGTCTGGCCATCGCGCGTCTGGTGATTAACGCTAACGGCGATTGTGAATATGCCATTATCCCGGCGGTGGTGGCGGATAAAATTGCCCAGCGCGATGCCGACAGTATTGTGCTAAACAGCGCCCTGAGTCAGGAAGAGCAGGATGAAGACGATCCGTATGCCGATTTCAAAATCCCTGACGATTTGATGTGGTAATACGGCTCAGAACGGTGCGGCGTGACGGGCGTTAACCGGCTCGCCGCTCACCGGATGAATAAAATTCAACTGACTGGCATGCAGCATCAGCCTCGGCGTTGTTCCGCTGCCAGGCCACGTCCGTCCCCCATATAAATCGCAGCCTAAAATCGGGTGGCCCAGCAGCTGACAGTGAATGCGCAACTGGTGGGTTCGCCCCGTTTCAGGCGTCAGTTCTACCCGCGTGAGCGGCATCGCCGCGTTTTGATGCAGGCGTTCCACCACCCGATAGCGTGAACGGGCGGGTTTGCCGTTAACGGCACAGATCGACATCAGCGGAAACAGCGCCGGGTCTTTGGCAATCGGCGCGTCAATTATCCCTCCATTGTTTTCCAGGTGGCCGCAAAGCAGGGCGCTGTAGACTTTTTTCACGCTGCGCTGGCTGAACTGCTGACACAGGGCGGCGTTGATCGACTTATTACGTGCAATCACCATCAGGCCGGACGTGCCAAAATCCAGGCGATGCACCAGCGTGCAGCCAGGAAAGTTTTGAACCAGACGATAGTGCACCGAATCGAGATTTTGCGGATTTTTACCCGAGAGGCTAAGCAGACCGGAAGGTTTATTGATCAGCAGCAGATGTTCATCCTGCCAGAGGATCTCAATGTCGTCATGACACGGTGGGGCTATAAAAGAATCAATAATCGCAGACATCAGGCCGCCCGGCTGGAGAGTGGGAGCGGATGATAACGAAATGCGGGAGAAAAGAAAAACCCTCTCACCGGGCGGTGAGAGGGGGAAATCTTAGGCAGCCACCAGGCTGTCGATCGCGGCTTTCGCGTCGGTCTGTGCTTTGGTCGCCACTTCAGGACCGTAAGCGATACCTTCTGCAAACACGAAGTTCACGTCGGTGATCCCGATGAAGCCCAGGAACAGGCTCATGTACGGCGCAACCAGATCGGTTGGGGTATCTTTATGAATACCGCCACGGCTGGTCAGCACGATGGCACGCTTGCCTTTCACCAGACCTTCCGGGCCATTTTCGGTGTAACGGAAGGTAACACCAGCGCGAGCCACCAGGTCGAAGTAGTTCTTCAGCTGGGTTGGGATGTTGAAGTTGTACATTGGGGCGTTGATCACGATAACGTCGTGCGCCTGCAGTTCAGCAATCAGCTCATCAGAGAGCGCCAGGGCTTCCTGCTGGCGTGGGCTCAGCGGTGCATCGCTTGGACGCAGCGCGCCAACCAGCTCGCCATCCAGCACAGGAATTGGGTTTGCAGCCAGGTCACGCACGGTGATTTGGTCTGCGGAATGGTGTTCACGCCACTGTTCAACGAAGTAATCAGACAGCTGACCAGACTGAGAGTACCCTGCCAGAATACTGGATTTCAAAACTAATACTTTGCTCATGGGTGATTCCTGTTTTGCATTTGATTGAAGGGGGTTGCCCCGTTGCTTGTTGACACTTTATTCACAATCCTGCCACAGAGATAGCGCAATATATCGAAGCCTATGTTCGAATTTTTTGAATAAGGCGTGGAAAGCGCTGATGTGGTACTCTATAGCAATCATTACTAAGAGATTTTATCCGGCAGTGCACTGCCCGTTAATGCTATGACAGAACAACAAAAATTGACCTTCCCGATGCTCCTGCAACAGCTTGATTCACTGATGTTGCGCGATAAACAGCGCTTTGCTCGCCGCTTGCACGGGGTGAAGAAGGTTAAAAATCCTGATGCACAACAGGCCATTTTCCAGGAGATGGCGAAAGAGATTGAACAGGCGGCAGGGAAAGTTGTGCTGCGCGAAGCGGCTCGTCCGGCAATTACCTATCCGAAAAATCTGCCCGTCAGTCAGAAGAAGCAGGAGATCCTCAACGCCGTGCGCGACCACCAGGTGGTGATCGTGGCGGGGGAGACCGGCTCGGGTAAAACCACACAGCTGCCAAAAATCTGTATGGAGCTCGGCCGCGGAGTGAAGGGCCTGATTGGTCATACCCAGCCGCGTCGTCTGGCGGCGCGTACCGTGGCGAACCGTATTGCCGAGGAGCTGCAAACGGAGCCGGGCGGCTGCATCGGTTATAAGGTGCGTTTCAGCGACCATGTGAGCGATAACACCATGGTCAAGCTGATGACCGACGGTATCCTGCTGGCGGAAATTCAGCAGGATCGTCTGCTGATGCAGTACGACACCATCATTATTGATGAGGCGCACGAGCGCAGTCTGAACATCGACTTCCTGCTCGGCTACCTTAAAGAGCTACTGCCGCGTCGCCCGGATCTGAAAATTATCATCACCTCCGCGACCATCGACCCGGAGCGTTTCTCAAAACATTTCAATAACGCACCGATTATTGAAGTCTCCGGCCGTACCTATCCGGTAGAAGTGCGCTATCGCCCGATCGTGGAGGAGGCGGAGGATACCGAGCGCGACCAGTTGCAGGCAATTTTCGACGCCGTTGACGAACTGGGCAATGAGAGCGCGGGCGACATTCTGATCTTTATGAGCGGCGAGCGTGAGATCCGCGATACCGCCGACGCGCTCAGCAAGCGCGATCTGCGCCACACGGAAATTTTGCCGCTTTACGCTCGTCTCTCTAACAGCGAACAGAACCGCGTGTTCCAGCCGCACAGCGGGCGCCGCATCGTGCTGGCAACCAACGTGGCGGAAACCTCGCTGACCGTGCCGGGCATCAAATATGTGATTGATCCGGGTACGGCGCGTATCAGCCGCTACAGCTACCGCACCAAGGTACAGCGTCTGCCGATTGAGCCGGTTTCACAGGCGTCGGCCAACCAGCGTAAAGGGCGCTGTGGACGTGTGTCGGAGGGGATCTGTATTCGTCTCTATTCAGAAGACGATTTCCTCTCCCGCCCGGAGTTTACCGACCCGGAAATCCTGCGCACCAACCTGGCTTCCGTCATCCTGCAGATGACCGCGCTGGGGCTGGGCGATATCGCCGCTTTCCCGTTTGTCGAAGCGCCGGACAAACGCAATATTCAGGATGGCGTACGCCTGCTGGAAGAGCTGGGGGCGATCACCACCGACGAGCAGGCTACCGCGTATAAACTGACGCCGCTGGGACGGCAGCTCAGCCAGTTGCCGGTGGACCCGCGTCTGGCGCGCATGGTGCTGGAAGCGCAAAAACACGGCTGTGTGCGCGAGGCGATGATCATCACCTCGGCGCTCTCCATTCAGGATCCGCGTGAACGGCCAATGGACAAACAGCAGGCGTCGGATGAAAAACACCGTCGCTTCCACGACAAAGAGTCGGATTTCCTTGCCTTCGTGAACCTGTGGAACTACCTCGGCGAGCAGCAGAAAGCGCTGTCTTCTAACCAGTTCCGCCGTCAGTGTCGCGTGGATTTCCTCAACTACCTGCGCGTGCGCGAGTGGCAGGATATCTACACCCAACTGCGCCAGGTGGTGAAAGAGCTGGGTATTCCGGTGAACAGTGAACCGGCGGAGTACCGCGAGATTCACATCGCATTGCTGACCGGACTGCTGTCCCATATCGGCATGAAGGACGCCGAAAAGCAGGAGTATACCGGTGCGCGCAACGCCCGTTTCTCCATCTTCCCCGGCTCCGGGTTGTTCAAGAAACCACCCAAGTGGACCATGGTTGCTGAACTGGTGGAAACCAGCCGTCTGTGGGGGCGTATTGCCGCGCGTATCGATCCGGAATGGGTGGAGCCGGTGGCGCAACACCTGCTGAAACGCTCATACAGTGAACCGCACTGGGAGCGCGCGCAGGGGGCGGTGATGGCAACCGAAAAAGTGACCGTCTACGGTCTGCCGGTGGTGGCCGCGCGTAAGGTCAACTACAGCCAGATTGACCCGGCGCTGTGCCGCGAGCTGTTTATCCGCCACGCGCTGGTGGAGGGCGACTGGCAGACCCGTCACGCCTTCTTCCGTGAAAACCTCAAGCTGCGTGCCGAAGTGGAAGAGCTGGAGCACAAATCCCGCCGTCGCGACATTCTGGTGGATGACGAGACGCTGTTCGAATTTTACGACCAGCGCATCAGCCACGATGTCATTTCCGCCCGTCACTTTGACAGCTGGTGGAAGAAGGCCAGCAAAGAGACGCCGGATCTGCTCAACTTTGAAAAGAGCATGCTGATTAAAGAAGGGGCGGAGTCGGTCAGTAAGCTCGACTACCCGAACTTCTGGCATCAGGGCAACCTTAAGCTGCGGCTGACCTATCAGTTTGAGCCGGGAACGGACGCGGATGGTGTCACCGTTCATATCCCGCTGCCACTGCTAAACCAGGTGGATGAGAGTGGATTTGAGTGGCAAATTCCCGGCCTGCGCCGCGAACTGGTGATTGCGCTGATCAAATCGCTGCCGAAACCGGTGCGGCGTAACTTTGTTCCGGCCCCTAACTACGCCGAAGCGTTTTTAGGCCGCGTCACGCCGCTGGAACTGCCGCTGCTGGATGCGCTGGAGCGTGAGTTCCGCCGCATGACCGGCACCACGATCGACCGCGAAGACTGGAACTGGGATCAGGTGCCCGATCACCTGAAAATCACCTTCCGCGTGGTGGACGATAAAAACAAGAAGCTGCAGGAAGGCCGTTCGCTCACCGCGCTGAAAGAGGCGCTGAAAGGCAAAGTGCAGGAGACCTTGTCCGCGGTGGCGGATGATGGGATTGAGCAGAGCGGGCTGCACATCTGGAGCTTTGGTCAGCTCCCGGAAAGCTACGAGCAAAAACGCGGTAACTACAAAGTGAAGGCCTGGCCTGCACTGGTGGATGAGCGCGACAGCGTGGCGATCAAGCTGTTTGATAACCCGCAGGAACAGCAGCAGATGATGTGGCGCGGGCTGCGCCGCCTGCTGCTGCTCAACATCCCGTCGCCGATCAAGTATCTGCACGAGAAGCTGCCGAACAAAGCCAAGCTGGGGCTGTACTTTAACCCGTACGGCAAAGTGCTGGATCTGATCGACGACTGCATCTCCTGCGGCGTGGACAAGCTGATCCACGAGGCGGGCGGTCCGGTCTGGTCAGAAGAGGGCTTTGCTCAGCTTCATGAAAAGGTACGCGCGGAGCTGAACGACACCGTGGTGGATATTGCCAAACAGGTCGAGCAGATCCTCACCACCGTGTTCAATATCAACAAACGCCTGAAAGGGCGCGTGGATATGACCATGGCGCTGGGGCTGTCGGATGTCAAAGCGCAGATGGCGGGCCTGGTGTACCGAGGCTTTGTCACCGGCAATGGCTTCAACCGTCTCGGCGATACGCTGCGTTACCTGCAGGCGATTGAAAAACGGCTGGAGAAAATGGCCATCGATCCGCATCGTGACCGTGCCCAGATGCTGAAAGTGGAAAACGTGCAGCAGGCGTGGCAGCAGTGGTTAAACAAACTGCCACCGGCACGTCGTGACGATGAAGACGTTCAGGCGATCCGCTGGATGATCGAAGAGTTACGCGTCAGCTTCTTTGCCCAGCAGCTCGGTACGCCATATCCGATTTCGGATAAACGTATTTTGCAGGCGATGGAGCAGATTTCGGCTTAACACCCTATTTTCTCCCTCTCTCTCCGGGCTGAGGGATCCCCATAAATAATGCCTGCACAGACGGCCCCCTCTCCCTTTGGGAGAGGGCTGGGGTGAGGGGGAACATACGGCTGTGGAGGTCATTCCGTTCACTTTATGTTCC
>NZ_JBLKBZ010000016.1:0-95302 GCF_047530935.1 Enterobacter sp. 03-F-07-AD-ECC
GTGCCGCTTCGTTTTCGCTGCGGCGCGGGGTGTGCATATTACGCTTTCCCGCTTCAGAGTCAAGCGTTTAATTTGCTTTTCTCTGCTGACCCGGCGGCGCGTATGCCGTTGTTCCGTGTCAGTGGAGGCGCATTATAGGGAGTTATTCTGAAGTGACAAGAGGAAATTTAAAAAAAGTTTCCGTCCGTGTTTTTTTTCACCAATAGCGATGAAATCAAGCTACAAAGTGTTCTATTTGATGTATCTGCAACCACAATCACATTCACGGTGGCATACTTATCGACAAGAATCATTAAGGAATAAAAGCAATGCCATTGAGCGCACAACAGCTGGCAGCCCAAAAAAACCTGTCTTATGTGCTGGCAGAAAAGCTGGCTCAGCTGATTTTAGCGGGTAAATATGCCCCGGGTAGCATCCTGCCGGGTGAAATGGAGCTGGGCGAGCAGTTTGGCGTGAGTCGTACCGCCGTTCGCGAAGCAGTGAAAACCTTAACAGCAAAAGGCATGGTGCTACCGCGTCCGCGCATTGGCACGCGGGTGATGCCACAAAGCAACTGGAACTTCCTCGATCAGGAACTTCTCTCCTGGTGGATGACAGAAGACAACTTCAATCAGGTCGTCGATCACTTTCTGGTGATGCGCAGCAGTCTTGAGCCGCAGGCCTGCCTGCTTGCCGCCACGCTCGGGACAGCCGAACAAAAAGCCCAGCTCAACACCTTAATGGAAGAGATGGTATTCCTGAAAAAGCACTTCAACCGCGAGCGCTGGGTTGAGGTCGATATGGCCTGGCATGAACATATCTATATGATGAGCGCCAATCCGTTCCTTACCTCTTTTGCTTCTTTATTCCATTCGGTGTACCACACCTACTTTACCTCTATTACTCAGGACGAAGTGGTGAAGCTGGATCTGCATCAGGCCATTGTCGATGCCATTCAGGAGAGCGACGGGCAACGAGCCCTGAGCGCGTGCCAGGCGTTACTGGCCGCGCCAACCCACCAGCAGGTGAATAAATGACAAAGAAAAAAGCACGCAGCATGGCCGGGCTGCCGTGGATTGCAGCCATGGCGTTCTTTATGCAGGCACTGGATGCCACCATCCTCAACACCGCACTTCCCGCCATTGCGCAAAGCCTTAACCGATCGCCGCTGGCGATGCAGTCCGCCATCATCAGTTACACCCTGACGGTTGCAATGTTGATCCCGGTGAGCGGCTGGCTGGCCGATCGCTTCGGCACCCGTCGCGTATTTATGTTGGCCGTAACGCTCTTTACGCTCGGTTCGCTGGCCTGTGCATTATCATCCTCTCTGACCGAACTGGTTATCTTCCGCGTTCTGCAGGGAATTGGCGGCGCGATGATGATGCCCGTGGCGCGCTTGGCACTTTTGCGCGCCTATCCGCGCAGTGAATTGCTTCCCGTGCTCAACTTCGTCACCATGCCCGGCCTGGTCGGTCCTATACTTGGCCCGGTGCTGGGCGGTGTGTTTGTCACCTGGGCCAGCTGGCACTGGATCTTCCTGATTAACATTCCAATTGGCGTAGCAGGGCTGCTGTATGCCCGCAAATATATGCCGAACTTCACCACGCCAAGACGCAGTTTCGATATGGGTGGTTTTTTCCTGTTTGGTCTGAGCCTGGTATTGTTCTCCAGCGGGATGGAGCTGTTTGGTGAGAAGATAGTGGCAACATGGCTTGCGCTGGCTGTCATTCTTGGCGGTATTTTGCTGTTCCTTCTTTATATACGTCATGCACGCCGTCACCCGACACCGCTGATCTCGCTGTCTCTCTTTAATACGCGCACTTTCTCGGTAGGTATCGCGGGGAATATTGCTTCGCGCCTGGGGACGGGCTGCGTACCGTTTTTGATGCCTCTGATGCTGCAGGTCGGTTTCGGCTATCCGGCCCTGATAGCCGGCTGCATGATGGCGCCCACGGCAATGGGCTCAATTCTGGCCAAATCAACCGTCACGCAGGTGCTGCGCTGGTTTGGCTATCGGAAGACACTGGTTGGCGTAACGGTCTTTATCGGGCTGATGATTGCGCAGTTCTCGCTACAATCTGCCTCGCTTCCCGTCTGGATGCTGATCCTGCCGCTGTTTGTGCTGGGTATGGCAATGTCAACGCAGTTCACGTCGATGAACACGATTACTCTCGCGGATCTGACTGACGACAACGCCAGTAGTGGCAACAGCGTGCTGGCGGTGACTCAACAGTTATCAATCAGCCTTGGGGTGGCTGTCAGTGCCGCGGTACTGCGGTTCTATGAAGGTTTTGACAGCGCGAACACCGTCGAGCAGTTCCACTATACCTTTATCACGATGGGCGTACTTACCGTCGTTTCAGCGCTGGTCTTTATGCTGTTAAAACCGAAAGATGGTCGAAACCTGATTAAAGAACGCCACAAAACAAAAGCTAAACCGAACCCCGTTCCATCAGAACAGGAGTAAGCTGCAGACGTTGCTGCTGCAGCGTGGGCTGCGCCATTCGGTGGATTAATACATCAATGGCCAGCTCACCCAGTTCATCTTTTGGCTGATGGATCGTGGTCAGCGGCGGGGTCATGTAGCTGGCCAGTTCGATATCATCGTAGCCAATCACCGCCATATCGTCAGGAATACGCAATCCCGCCTGGTACAACGCCTTATACGCCCCAAATGCCATGGCATCGTTGCCAATAAAGACGGCCTGCGGGCGCGGTGTCTGCGCCAGCAATGTCTGCATCGCCTCGAAACCGCCCTGAAATTCAAAATCGCCGGTGATACGGTAACCCTCCGGAACCGCGAGTCCCGCCCGAGCCATCGCGGAAAGGTACCCCTCCAGACGCAGACGCGCCGGGGTTTTATCCAGCGGGCCAGTAATGCAGGCGATGCGGGTATGGCCTTTGTCGATCAGATACTGGGTTGCCATATCTCCGCCCAGCAGGGAGTTATCCTGAATCAGATCGCTGGTCCCGTCGAACGGCGCCCAGTCCATCATCACCGTGGGGATAGACGGATAACGCTGAATAATCTCTTTCGAGGGTTGATGCGTTTCGGTACACAGCAGCAGTAACCCGTCGACGCGTTTTTGCATCAGCGTCTCCAGATTACGGTTCATGCGCTGCTCATCCCCTTCGGTATTGCACAGCACCAGACTGTAGCCGCGTTCGAAGCAGCTGCGTTCCACCCCGCGGACAAGTTCAGAATAAAAGGGATTCGTACTGGCGGTGATCAGCATGCCAATGGTGCGCGTCTGGTTGAGCTTCAGGCTGCGGGCCAGCGCAGACGGCGCATAGTTGAGATCTTTCACTGCGGCTTCGACTTTCTCCCGAATCGCCTCGCTGACGAAGCGATCGTTATTAATGACGTGGGAGACTGTCGACGTAGAAACGCCCGCCAGGCGGGCGACATCTTTCATTGTGGCCAAGCGTTACCCCTGCTGACTTAAGAATTCGTCGATCTCTTTACGCCACGGAACGGAGGGCTGGGCACCTTTGCGCGTGACGGCGATAGCCGCAGCAGCATGCGCAAAGCGGATAGCATCATCCATTCCCTTTCCTTCCAGCAGCGCTGTCACCAATGCTCCGTTAAACGTATCGCCTGCCGCGATAGTGTCAATCGCCTTGACCTTAAAGCCCGGCACGCGACGGCCTTCGCCGTTTACGCTTGCCCACACGCCGCGGCTACCTAGGGTAATGATAACGGTGCCGATGCCTTTATCGTGCAGCGCTTTCGCGGCACGTGCTGCGTCATCATCATTTTCAACACGAATGCCCGTCAGTTTTTCTGCTTCGGTTTCGTTCGGTGTAATGATGTCCACCCGCGCCAGCAGTTCGTCTGATAATACACGGGCAGGCGCAGGATTAAGTACGACAGTGGTATGATTTTGATGCGCAATGTCAGCGGCCGCCAGTACGCTTTCTACGGGCGATTCCAGCTGCATCAGTAACGCGTCGGCATTAGCGATAAGCTCGCGCTGTGCTTCAACGCGGTCCGTCGTAAGACGGGCATTCGCGCCAGCATGAATACCGATGACATTCTCACCTTCCGCGTTGACGAAAATCAGCGCCACGCCGGTCGATTCCCCTGCAACAACGCTGACTGGCGCAACATCGATGTTATCGCTGGCGAGCTGTTTACGCACGCGCTCACCGGTATCGTCATCACCCGTGCAGGCGATAAACGCGATATTTGCCCCACTGCGTCCTGCTGCAACCGCCTGGTTGGCACCTTTACCGCCAAATGCCACCTGATAATGGTTGCCGGTGACGGTTTCGCCCGGCGTCGGGAAGGATTCAAGGTTAAGAATGTGATCGGCATTGATACTGCCAAGGACGACGAGGTTGCCTGCGGTTTTCATGGTTGAGCTGTCCATCTGAGAGCGCCACCGGTGTTACCCGGTGGCGTATGCCACACTTTTCTTTATTGGTGTCCCTCAGGCAGCCAGCGACTGCCTGAATCGCCTTTTTACTGCTTGATGACCAGTTTCAGGTCAACAGGATATTTAGCCTGAACTTTTTCGCCCTTCAGCACTTTGTCAGCAGTCTGCACGCCAGTCGCGCCGATCTGCTCAGGCAGCTGAGCGATGGTCGCCGCCAGTTTGCCATCATTTACCGCTTTTTCACCATCTGGTGTGCCGTCAAATCCGACAACCATCACATCAGATTTACCTGCAGTCTGCAGGGCACGCAGTGCGCCGAGCGCCATTTCGTCGTTCTGTGCGAACACCGCCTGCACGTCTGGGTGCGCGGTCAGCAGGTTCTGCATGACGTTCAGACCTTTAGTACGGTCGAAGTCAGCAGGCTGGCTGGCCAGGACGTTAAATTTGTGAGCCGCAACCGCCTGCTGGAAACCTTCGCCACGTTCGCGGGCTGCGGACGTACCGGCAATACCCTGCAGTTCGATAACTTTCGCGCCTTCACCTGCTTTCTTCGCGATGTAGTCACCCGCGATTTTACCGCCCAGCACGTTATCAGACGCAATGTGGCTCACAACGTCGCCTTTCGTTGCCTGACGGTCCAGGGTGATCACCGGGATCTTCGCCTGGTTTGCCATCTTCACGGCGTTACCCACCGCGTCAGAATCGGTTGGGTTGATCAGCAGAATTTTAGTGCCGCGAACGGTTAAGTCCTGCACGTTAGCCAGCTCTTTCGCCGGGTTGTTCTGTGAATCCAGCACCACCAGGTTGTAGCCCAGTTTGTCGGCTTCTTTCTGTGCGCCATCCTTCAGGGAGACGAAGAACGGGTTGTTCAGCGTGGAGATAACCAGCGCGATGGTGTCTTTCGCCATAGCGTTAGCACTTACGGTTGCGCTCAGCGCGACAGCAGAAACCAGGGTAGCCAGTTTTTTCATGTTCATATCTAAGATGTCCTGTAGTGTCGTCAGTTACTGTTTTTTGTTGTCTACCAGGACCGCCAGCAAAATCACCACTGCTTTAACGATCATCTGGTAATAGGAGGAAACACCTAACAAATTCAAACCATTATTCAGGAAACCGAGAATCAGTGCGCCGATCAATGTCCCAACAATGCGACCTTTACCGCCCGCAAGACTCGTACCGCCCAGAACCACTGCCGCAATGGCATCCAGCTCATACCCCGTACCCGCCGTTGGCTGCGCGGAAGAGAGGCGCGCCACTTCGATGATGCCCGCCAGAGAGGCCAGCAAACCGCACAGTGAGTAAACGATAATTTTAACTTTGTTGACGCTGATACCGGACAGACGCGTTGCCGCTTCGTTACCACCCAGTGCATAAATATAGCGGCCCAGACGCGTGTGGTGCAGCATGTACCACGCCGCCAGGAAGACGATGGCCATGATCCAGACCGGCGTCGGGATACCCAGCGGGCGACCGATACCGAACCAGCCAAACAGATCGGCGTTGTCCGTAAAGCCGGTGTTAACCGGGCTGCCGTTGGTATACACCATGGTGACACCGCGCAGCAGCAGCATCATGACCAGCGTCGCAATAAACGCCTGAACACGACCTTTCGCCACAATAACCCCGGTGACAGCACCAATTGCCGCACCCAGCGCCAGCGCAGCGGCAACGGCCACCAGCGCGTTGACCTCAATCCCGACGATTGAAGCAGCAACCGCACCGGTGAGCGCCAGCAGGGAACCGACGGACAGATCGATACCCGATGTCAGGATCACCAGCGTCATCCCGACCGCCATAATGGCGTTCACGGAGGTCTGCTGAAGAATGTTGAACAGGTTATTAACGGTGAAGAAATTGGGGCTCATGGTCGACACAATCGCGATCAGCACCAGCAGGGCAATCAGCGATTTTTGTTCCATCAGCCATGCCTTTGTGAAATAACGGCGACCAGAAACAGCCTGGGTAGTCATCTTCTTACTCCTGATTCACGCGATTAAGCTTGCCCACAGCGGCAGCCATCAGAACTTCCTGGGTGGCCTGCTCGCGAGTGAATTCACCGCCGAGATGCCCTTCATGCATGACGATAATGCGATCGCTCATGCCTAATACCTCTGGCATCTCGGAAGAGACCAGAATGATGCTCAGACCGTCGGCCTTGAACTGGTTAATCAGCTGATAGATCTCTTTTTTGGCCCCTACGTCCACGCCGCGGGTAGGTTCATCAAGGATCAACACTTTCGGGCGCGTCATCAGCCCGCGTGCAATCGCCACTTTCTGTTGATTACCGCCGGACAGCAGGCCAATCGCCTGTTCCATCGAGGGGGTTTTCACATTAAAGAGGCGGATAAAATCGCTGACTGCCTGCTGTTCATCTTTATGTTTCAGGCTGCCGCCGCTGCGGCTGAAATAGCACAGGGCGGTAAGAGACATGTTCTCTTTCACCGACATGCCCAGCACTAAGCCGTCGCGCTTACGGTCTTCGGAGATATAAACAATACCATTCGCCAGGCCATCCTGCGGAGAGCGCGTCACCACTTCATGCCCGTCGAGAGTGACATAACCGCTGGATCGCGGCAGCGCACCGTACAGCACTTTCATCAGCTCGGTACGGCCGGCGCCCATTAGCCCTGCCACGCCAAGAATTTCCCCTTTGCGCAGGGTAAAGGAGACATTATCCACGCCCGGGCCACAGAGATTATCCACCTTCAGGCGGATCTCACCCGGTGCTTTGTCGAGGTGCGGGTATTGATCTTCGAGCTTGCGTCCCACCATCATTTCGATAAGCGTATCTTCCGTCAGCGATGCCACTTCACGCTCGGCAATAAACTGCCCGTCGCGGAAGACGGTAACGTCATCGCAGATCTCGAAAATCTCTTTCATACGGTGAGAGATATAGACAATTCCACGTCCCTGCGATTTCAGCTCGCGGATGACGCGGAACAGGGATTCGGTTTCGGTATCGGTCAGGGCGTCCGTCGGTTCATCCATAATGATGACCTTCGACTCAAAGCTCAGCACTTTCGCGATCTCCACCATCTGCTGGTCGCCAATGGAGAGTTCGCCCACCAGACGGTCGCTATTGAAGCGCAGGTTCAGCTTCGCCAGCAGCTTATCCGCTTCGGCATACATCGTTTTCCAGTCAATTTTGCCAAACCGGTTAACAAATTCGCGGCCAAGGAAGATGTTCTCCGCAATAGTGAGCTGCGGGATCAGGTTCAGTTCCTGGTGAATAATGCCGATCCCCGCTTCCTGCGAGGCTTTTGGACCGCTGAAGGTGGTCTCTTTACCCAGCCACAAAAGTGAACCGGCATCGCGTTGATAGATACCGGTCAGCACTTTCATCATGGTGGATTTGCCGGCGCCATTCTCGCCCACCAGCGCCATTACGCGTCCGGCATAAACGTTCAGCGCCGCGCCAGAAAGGGCTTTTACGCCCGGGAACGATTTATCGATCCCTTTAAGTTGCAGTAATGCGTCCATGATGGCCTCAGAAGGTGACGCCAGCACAGAGAATGATATTCGCATACGGGGAACACTCCCCGCTGCGAATCACCGCCTGACTGTCTGCGGTTTGTTGTTTGAACTGTTCGTGCGTTGTGTAACGAATTTCTATGGTGTTTCCCTGGTGTTGTTGCAGTTGCTCAATGTGATTGAGCAACGTTTCGTGGAGTTGCGGATTATGTTGTTTGATTTCCGCTGCGAGAATGGCCGCCTCAACCTGCATCTCCGCGGTCACTACATCCAGTACCTGCATAAACGAGGGCACGCCCTGCGTTAACGCCATATCAATACGGGTTGTGCTGCGCGGAACCGGTAAGCCTGCATCGCAAACCACCAGCGTATCGGTATGCCCAAGACGGGAAATAACCGACGAGATTTCTGAGTTGAGAACCGTGCCTTTCTTCATTTTCTTGCTCCACTAGCGAAACGTTTCGCTGAAATCAGTTTAGTCTTAAGAGTGTTCAGAAAACCACCATGACGTAACAGAATTGTGATCGGTGTCGAAACGTTTCGCTAAGTGAAATGAGACGTAAATTTTGGCGGGAATATTGAGTATGAATAGGCCGGGTAAGCGAAGCGCCACCCGGCATTTTAAGAAGCTTAAATCTCGACCTGGGTTCCCAGCTCGATCACGCGGTTAGGCGGGATCTCAAACTGGTCCGGCGCACGAAGGGCGTTTCGCTGCAGAATAAGATACAGCTTGCCGCGCAGGCGCAAATACCACGGACGTTTACCGATAATCAGCGACTCATGCGACATAAAGAACGATGTTTCCATCATGCGGCAGCTTAAGCCTTCCAGACCGCAGCGGTGGAAGACCTCTTCCACGTTCGGCGTCTCACGCCAGCCGTAGCTCGCCACCACGCGCCAGAAGGTTGGCGACAGTTGCTCAATTTGAACACGGCGCACATTGTGAACATACGGTGCATCTTCGGTGCGCAGGGTCAGCAGGATAACCCGCTCATGCAGCACCTTGTTGTGCTTGAGGTTATGCATCAATGCGAACGGAATAACGTTCAATGCACGAGACATATACACCGCCGTGCCCGGTACGCGAACCGGTGGGGATTTCTCCAGCGAGGCAATCATCGCCTCCAGGGAGTTTCCGTGTTCATGCATACGACGCAGCAGACGAAAACGCTCGCTTTTCCACGTGGTCATCACAATGAACATCAACAGACCAAGCGTCAGCGGCAGCCAGCCGCCGGAGACAATCTTATCGAGGTTTGCCGAGAACAGCGGTACGTCGATGCACAGGAAGCCCACCAGAATCATCGCCACGAGGAACTTGTTCCAGTGCCAGTTTCGGTACGCCACCGTGGTGGAAAGAAGCGATGTCAGCACCATGGTGCCTGTTACCGCAATACCGTACGCTGCGGCCAGGTTGCTGGAGTGCTCAAAGCTGACGATCACGATCACCACAGCAAAATAGAGCAGCCAGTTAACAAACGGGATGTAGATCTGGCCCGATTCCATCTCTGAGGTATGGATGATACGCATGGGAGAGAGATACCCCAGACGCACGGCCTGGCGCGTCAGAGAGAACACGCCGGAAATGACCGCCTGAGAAGCGATAACGGTGGCCAGCGTGGCCAGAATAAGCATCGGCACCAGCGCCCAATCCGGGGCCAGCAGGAAGAAGGGGTTTTTAATCGCTTCCGGGTTTTTCAGCAGCAGCGCCCCCTGCCCGAAGTAGTTCAATACAAGCGATGGCAGGACAACTAAAAACCACGCCACGCGAATCGGCAGTTTGCCGAAGTGCCCCATATCTGCATACAGCGCTTCGACACCGGTAATAGAGAGCACAACAGCGCCGAGCGCCACGAAGGAAACGACTTTGTATTCAAGGAAGAAATGGATAGCCCAGTATGGGTTCAGCGCCTGCAGAACCTCCGGGTTGCCAATAACTCCGCGCAAACCGAGCGCCGCCAGAATCAGGAACCAGGCTAGCATAATCGGTGCGAACAGTTTCCCCACCAGCCCGGTACCGTGCTTCTGGATAATAAACAGCAACGTCAGAACGATTATCGCCAGCGGAACCACCCACGTATCAAGCTGCGGTGCGATAATCTCAAGCCCCTCAATCGCCGAAAGCACCGAGATAGCAGGCGTGATGACCACTTCCCCATAGAAGAAGCTGCCACCAATCAGGCCAATAATAACCAGTACCGATGTCATTCTGGCCGAGGTGTTGCGCCCCGCAAGGGACATCAGGGTCAGGATCCCCCCCTCACCAGCGTTATCTGCACGCATCACAAAGGAGAGGTATTTAACAGAAACCACCAGGATCAGCAGCCAGAAGATGAGGGACAGGAAGCCAAATACGGCATCGCGTTCAACACCAAAGCCAAACTGGCCGGACAGACATTCACGAAGCGTATAAAGCGGGCTGGTGCCGATATCACCGTAGACAACCCCGATCGCCGCAAGCGTAATTGCGGGTAATGATTGCTTATTATCAGTGCTCATAGACTAGTCTTTTCGTTTAAATAACAAATGTGTTCCTGTTCCCTTGGTCCACAAAAAGCGCACAGTATGCACGATTCGTTGCAAAATCGAACCCCTAAATGCAACCGCATTAATGTAGCGCAAAGAAAATTGCGCCGCACTTCAGCCTATTACCAGCCCTGACTGAAACGTCTATACTCGCTTCAATTAGCCGCCACGACGGCGAAAGGATGCAAAAACTATTATGGCTCACTCACATTTATTAGCAGAAAGAATTTCCCGTCTCAGCGGCGCACTGGAGAAAGGTCTTTTCGAACGCAGTCACGCCATCCGCCTCTGTTTACTGGCGGCGTTGAGCGGTGAAAGCGTATTTCTGCTTGGCCCGCCGGGCATTGCCAAAAGCCTGATTGCCCGTAGGCTGAAATTTGCCTTTCAAAATGCACGCGCCTTCGAATACCTGATGACCCGCTTTTCCACCCCTGAAGAGGTTTTCGGCCCGCTGTCCATCCAGGCGCTGAAAGATGAGGGGCGTTATCAACGCCTTACCGAGGGGTATCTGCCGGAAGCAGAGATTGTATTTCTCGATGAGATCTGGAAAGCGGGACCGGCCATTCTGAATACACTGCTCACGGCGATTAACGAACGCCGGTTCCGTAACGGCGCCAGCGAAGAAAAAATCCCGATGCGCCTGCTGGTGGCCGCCTCGAACGAACTTCCCGAAGCCGACAGCAGCCTTGAAGCGCTGTATGACCGCATGCTGATCCGCCTGTGGCTGGACAAAGTGCAGGATAAATCGAACTTCCGCTCCATGCTGACCAGCCAGCAGGATGAAAATGAAAACCCGGTAGCCGCTTCACTGCAGGTCACGGACGAGGAGTATCAGCAGTGGCAGGTGGATATCGGCAAAATCACACTGCCGGACGCGGTCTTTGAGTTGATCTACCAGCTCCGTCAGCAGCTTGATCTCCTTCCTTCTGCACCTTATGTTTCCGACCGTCGCTGGAAAAAAGCAATCCGTCTGCTGCAGGCCAGCGCCCTGTTCAGCGGGCGCGACGCGGTTGCCCCTATCGATCTTATCCTGCTGAAAGACTGCCTCTGGCACGATGCCGAAGGGATGAATCTGATGCAGCAGCAGCTTGAAATATTGATGACCGGACACGCCTGGGGCCAGCAATCAATGCTCAACCAGCTTGGGGCGATAGCCCAACGGCGCATTCAGCTACAGCAGCAGCAAAGTGATAAAACAGCACTGAAGGTGAACCGTCTTGGCGGCATGTTCGCCCGTAAACCGCACTACGAACTGCCCGCTGAGCTGACCAGCCCAACGCTGACGCTGCTTCTCCAGCAGCCGCTTAAACTCCATGACATGCAGGTGGTGCACATTACGCTTGAGCGTGACGCGCTGGCCCAGTGGCTTGATAAGGGCGGAGAGATCCGCGGTAAGCTTAACGGTATAGGCTTTGCACAGCCGCTGAATATGGAAGTGGACAGCAGTCAGCACCTGGTGATCCGCGACGTAAGCCTGCAGGGGTCACGCCTTGCCCTCCCGGGAAGCGCCTCTGACAGCGTACCGGAAGAGATCACGCAGCAGCTGGAGGCGCTGGATACCGAATGGCATCAGCAGCATACGCGCTTCAGCGAACAGCAAAAGTGCCTCTTTATTCACAGCGACTGGTTAGGTCGCATTGAAGCCAGCCTGCAGGATGTGAGCGCGCAGATCAAACAGGCTCGTCAATGCTAACGCTGGATACGCTTAACGTCATGCTGGCCGTCAGCGAAGATGGGTTGATCGAAGAGGTGATTATTACTCTTCTGGCGTCTCCTCAGCTGGCGGCTTTTTTTGAAAAATTCCCGAAGCTAAAAAAAGCGATGACGGACGATCTCCCGCGCTGGCGGGACAACCTGCGACAGCGGTTTAAAGAGACCGAAGTGCCACAGGAGTTAACCGAAGAGGTGGCCTGCTATCAGCAGTGCCAGCGGCTTTCCACGTCGCAGTTTATTGTTCAGATCCCGCAAACCCTGACGTTACTCGATAAAGTACACTCCCCATTTGCCAGCCAGGCCCGGGCGCTGGTCACCGATAACGCCACCTTCACCCCCGCCTTACACACACTCTTTTTACAGCGCTGGCGCCTCAGCCTTGTGGTTCAGGCCACGACGCTGAACCAGCAGCTGCTGGATGAAGAGCGTGAACAATTGCTCAGCGAAGTTCAGGAACGCATGACCTTAAGCGGTCAGCTGGAGCAGGTACTGGTAGAAAATGAAAACGCCGCCGGACGTCTCTGGGATATGAGTGCAGGCCAAATCAGGCGTGGGGATTATCAGCTGATTGTCCGGTATGGTGATTTCCTGGCGCAGCAGCCCGAGCTGATGAAGCTTGCGGAACAGCTGGGTCGCTCAAGGGAGGCTAAATCGGTCCCAAAGAAGGATGCCCCGATGGAAACCTTCCGCACCCTGGTGCGGGAACCGGCCACCGTGCCGGAACAGGTGGATGGGCTCCAGCAAAGCGATGACATTTTACGCCTGCTGCCTACGGAGCTGAGCACGCTCGGGATGACCGAGCTGGAATATGAGTTTTATCGTCGGCTGGTGGAAAAACAGCTTCTGACCTATCGCCTGCATGGCGAAGCCTGGCGCGAAAAAATCAGCCAACGTCCGGTGGTCCATCAGGATTTTGATGAGCAACCGCGCGGCCCATTTATTGTTTGTGTGGATACATCCGGATCGATGGGCGGTTTCAACGAACAGTGTGCCAAAGCGTTCTGCCTGGCGCTGATGCGCGTGGCGCTCGCTGACCGGCGTCGCTGCTTTATCATGCTCTTTTCCAGCGAAGTGGTCAGCTATGAGCTGACCCATCAGCAGGGCATTGAGCAGGCGATCCGCTTTTTAAGCCAGCGTTTTCGCGGCGGTACCGATCTGGCCAGCTGTTTTCGCAGCATTGTGGAACGTATGCAGGGCGGCGACTGGTACGACGCTGACGCGGTGGTGATTTCCGATTTTATTGCCCAGCGGCTGCCGGATGACGTGGTGAATAAAGTGAAAGAGTTACAGCGGGTGCATCAGCACCGTTTCCACGCAGTGGCGATGTCCGCCCATGGAAAACCCGGCATCATGCGCATCTTCGATCATATCTGGCGCTTTGATACCGGGTTGCGTAGCCGCCTGCTCAGACGCTGGCAGCGTTAATTACAGAAGCGAGCTGACGCTTTCGCGTACCTGCTGCGGCCAGACACCACACTGCACCTGACCAATATGCGACAACTGCAGCAGCAGCATGGTCAGACGGGACTGGCCGATACCGCCGCCAATGGTCTGCGGCATCTCACCGCGCAGCAGCGCCTGGTGCCATTCCAGCGTGAGACGATCTACATCACCGGTCACCGCCAGCTGGCGTTTCAGCGCATCAGCATCCACGCGGATCCCCATTGAGGAGAGTTCAAACGCATCTTCCAGCACCGGGTTCCAGACCAGAATATCGCCGTTCAGACCAGCAAACTCGCCCTCGCTCATGGTGCTCCAGTCATCATAATCCGGTGCACGAACATCATGACGTTTACCATCCGACAGCTTACCGCCGATCCCCATCAGGAAGACGGCACCCAGTTCTTTGGCGATCGCACGTTCACGACCTTTAGCATCCAGATCCGGGAAACGACTAAGCAACTCCTGGCTGTGAACAAAGTGGATCGATTCCGGCAGGAACGGTGCCAGACCAAACTCTTTGCTTACGGCCGCTTCGGTCGCTTTGATCCCGGCGTAGATCGCCTCAACGGTGGATTTCAGCGTGCCGACATGGCGCTCGCCATCACCCATTACGCGCTCCCAGTCCCACTGGTCAACGTAAACGGAGTGAATGGCAGACAGGCGGTCTTCATCGGGGCGGAGGGCTTTCATGTGCGTGTAGAGTCCTTCGCCCGCGCTGAAGTCGTGCTGTCCCAGGGTTTGACGCTTCCACTTCGCGAGGGAATGAACCACTTCGAACTGGGCGTCTGGCAGTGTTTTCACTTTCACCTGCACCGCTTTTTCGCATCCGGACAAGTTATCCTGCGTCCCATCACCCACGCGGCTGAGAATCGGTGCCTGAACTTCAATCAGACCCAGCTTCTCTTCCAGCTGGCGGGAAAAATGGGATTTAACGAAACTGATCTGGCGTTGTTTTGCGATATAAGCGGTTTTCATTATTTATACTCCTGCGTCCTGTTGGTATTGATTAAGCAACAGAAAAGGCATTCAATTCAATAATCAAACAACAAAAAGCCACCTTCACTTTTGATTCGTTAAAATTTAACGCTAGAATAGAGTGATTCATTAATCTTCATAAGAAAAAGCTATGGAAAATTATCAGATCGATAATCTGGACCGCGGCATCCTGGAGGCGTTAATGGCCAATGCCCGTACCGCCTATGCCGAACTGGCGAAGCAGTTTGGCGTCAGCCCGGGGACGATTCATGTTCGTGTAGAGAAGATGAAACAGGCGGGGATCATTACCGGGGCACGTATTGATGTCAGCCCAAAACAGCTGGGTTATGACGTCTGCTGCTTTATTGGCATTATTCTTAAAAGCGCAAAAGATTATCCTTCCGCGCTGGCGAAGCTGAACGCGCTCGATGAAGTCACAGAGGCGTACTACACCACCGGCCACTACAGCATCTTTATCAAGGTGATGTGCCGTTCCATCGACGCCCTGCAGCAGGTACTTATCAACAAGATCCAAACAATCGATGAAATTCAGTCCACCGAGACGTTGATCTCCCTGCAAAACCCGATCATGCGTACCATTCGCCCCTGATCGGGCAAATCCATACCCACATTTTCCACAGGTAGATCCCAGCCCGTTCACAGCGTACAATGGCCCCCTCTTTATCTGAGCGAGCGATCAATGGCGGACATTACCCTTATCAGTGGCAGCACCCTTGGCGGCGCGGAATATGTAGCGGAACATCTGGCTGAGAAGCTGGAGGATGCGGGATTTTCCACACAAACGCTGCACGGGCCTTTGCTTGAAGATCTCCCGACTGATGGGGTCTGGCTGGTGATCACCTCCACGCATGGCGCAGGCGATCTACCGGATAACCTGCAACCTTTATATGACGAACTGCAGGAACAGCAGCCAGACCTGTCAAACGTGCGTTTTGGCGCAGTGGGTATTGGCAGCCGTGAATATGACACCTTCTGCGGTGCTATAGAAAAAGTCGAAGCCGCTGTCACCGCCTGCGGAGCAAAACAGGTGGGTGAAACGCTGAAGATCAACATCCTCGATCATGATATTCCGGAGGATCCGGCTGAGATCTGGCTGGGTGAATGGAAAAATTTACTCAAAAACGATTAAAGATCGCGCGAACAGATGTGGATAACTCTGGTTAAAAGCTCGTATTAAGCAGTAGTTATCCAAAGAACAACGTTGAAGTCGTTTTTGCCCTGTGTATAAAGTCGCGTTCTGATCCCAGCTTATACGGGCCAGGATCACCGTTCATTCACAGCAAACGATCCTTTCTAACCCCATGATCTTCTTTATGAGATCGGACTTATCCACAAAGGTCCGCGATCCTAATAAGAGATCACAATAGAACAGATCTCTAAATAAAAAGATCTTCTTTTTAATAGCCCAGGATCCCAATGCTTTCTCGAAAGACTAAAGTTGAGTAGAATCCACGGCCCGGGCTTCAATCCATTTTCATACCGCTTTACGCGAGGCAGACCACCATGTTTTATCAGGATCCTTTTGACGTCATCATCATTGGCGGGGGTCACGCAGGCACTGAGGCCGCAATGGCCGCAGCGCGAATGGGTCAGCAGACCCTGCTTTTGACACACAATATCGACACGCTGGGACAAATGTCCTGTAATCCGGCGATTGGCGGCATTGGGAAAGGACACCTGGTAAAAGAAGTGGATGCACTTGGCGGCCTGATGGCGAAAGCGATCGATCACGCAGGCATTCAGTTTAGGATACTAAACGCCAGTAAAGGCCCCGCTGTGCGAGCGACCCGCGCTCAGGCAGACCGCGTGCTTTATCGTCAGGCGGTGCGTACCGCCCTGGAGAACCAGCCGAACCTGATGATCTTCCAGCAGGCAGTGGAAGATCTTATCGTGGAGAACGATCGTGTCGTTGGCGCGGTTACCCAGATGGGGCTCAAATTCCGCGCCAAAGCGGTTGTTCTGACCGTCGGGACATTCCTGGACGGTAAGATCCATATCGGTCTGGATAATTACAGCGGCGGACGTGCTGGCGATCCGCCATCTATCCCACTGTCACGCCGTCTGCGTGAACTGCCGCTGCGTGTCAGCCGTCTGAAAACCGGTACTCCACCGCGTATTGATGCGCGCACCATTGATTTCAGCGTGCTGGCACAACAGCACGGTGATAACCCAATGCCGGTCTTCTCGTTCATGGGCAATGCAGCGCAGCATCCGCAGCAGGTACCGTGCTATATCACGCATACCAACGAAAAAACCCATGACGTGATCCGCAATAACCTCGATCGCAGCCCGATGTACGCCGGCGTGATCGAAGGGATCGGCCCACGCTATTGCCCATCGATCGAAGACAAAGTCATGCGCTTTGCCGATCGTAACCAGCACCAGATCTTCCTGGAGCCAGAAGGGCTGACCTCGAACGAAATCTATCCGAACGGCATCTCCACCAGCCTGCCGTTCGATGTGCAGATGCAAATTGTTCGCTCAATGCAGGGGATGGAGAATGCGAAAATCGTTCGCCCTGGCTACGCTATTGAGTACGATTTCTTCGATCCGCGTGACCTGAAGCCAACCCTGGAGAGCAAATTCATCCACGGTCTGTTCTTCGCAGGTCAGATTAACGGCACCACCGGTTACGAAGAAGCTGCTGCACAGGGCCTGCTGGCCGGTCTGAACGCCGCCCGTTTCTCTGCCGAGAAAGAGGGCTGGGCTCCGGCGCGTTCTCAGGCTTATCTGGGCGTGCTGGTCGACGATCTCTGCACGCTGGGCACCAAAGAACCGTACCGTATGTTTACCTCTCGCGCGGAATATCGCCTGATGCTGCGCGAAGATAACGCTGACCTGCGTCTGACCGAAATGGGCCGTGAGCTGGGTCTGGTGGATGACGAACGCTGGGCACGCTTCAACGAGAAACTGGAGCGCATTGAGCAGGAACGTCAGCGCCTGAAAACGACCTGGGTTAATCCGCAGGCTGAAACCGCTGCGGAAGTGAACGCTCACTTAACTGCGCCGCTCTCGCGCGAAGCCAGCGGTGAAGATCTGCTGCGTCGCCCGGAAGTGACCTATGAGAATCTGGTGAAACTCACCGCCTTTGCCCCGGGTCTTGAAGACGCTGAAGCGGCAGAGCAGGTTGAGATCCAGGTTAAATACGAAGGTTACATCGCGCGTCAGCAGGATGAGATCGAAAAGCAGCAGCGTAACGAAAACACGCTGCTGCCGGAAATGCTGGACTATCGTCAGGTGACGGGGCTGTCCAACGAGGTGATCGCCAAACTGAACGATCACAAACCGGTGTCGATCGGCCAGGCCTCCCGCATCTCGGGCGTTACCCCAGCAGCGATTTCGATTCTGCTGGTGTGGCTGAAAAAGCAGGGCATGCTGCGCCGCAGCGCGTAATATGTGTAATTCGCCCGGTGGCGCTGCGCTTACCGGGCCTACAGAACTCCGTAGGGCGGGTTAGCGAAGCGCCACCCGCCACTTTAGTCTCTCAACAGGTATTCACCGTGCTCAATAAACTCTCTCGTCTGCTGGATCAGGCAGGTATTTCGCTCACCGATCACCAGAAAAATCAGCTGGTGGCCTATGTCGATATGCTGAACAAATGGAATAAAGCGTACAACCTCACCTCCGTACGCGACCCCAACGAGATGCTGATTCGCCATATTCTCGATAGCATTGTGGTTGCGCCGTACCTGAACGGTGAGCGCTTTATCGATGTGGGCACGGGTCCTGGCCTGCCGGGTATTCCCCTGTCAATTGTCCGCCCGGAAAGCCATTTCACGCTGCTGGATAGCCTTGGCAAGCGCGTGCGTTTTTTGCGCCAGGTACAGCATGAGCTGAAGCTTGAGAACATCACGCCTGTGCAGAGCAGGGTAGAGGAGTTCCCGGCAGAGCCACCGTTCGACGGGGTTATCAGCCGTGCGTTTGCTTCGCTTAATGACATGGTGAGCTGGTGTAAGCACTTACCGGCAGAGAATGGCCGTTTTTATGCGCTGAAAGGGCAGTTGCCCGGCGATGAAATTGAACAGCTTCCGGACGGTTTTGCCGTCGAGTCCATTGAGAAATTACAGATTCCTCAGCTCGAAGGCGAACGTCATCTGGTGATAATTAAGCCAAACAATTTTTAAAAAATTAATAAAAAATGTGGAATTTGTGCTGTTCTGTCAGTGTTAAAAAACAGCACAACACAACGGATTTTGCCGGAGAGAATTTAACCGTGTTTTTACTAAGGGTTTTCTAATGGTTAACTTCCTCACCATTGTTCACCCTGAAGATAATCAACCACGAAAATATCAGCCTGCTAAAAGTGGAAAGCAGCAACCAGAATGCAATGTTAAATATTTATTAAGAATGTCAATAAAAGGTTTTTATTGTATACGGGGCTGTTTTGAAAATAGTTGCGACATTTTATCTTTAATTTCAGAAAGATGAAATTAAGCGATTTACGAGTTTGATAAATACAACCTTATCGCAAATGTGTATTTTGTGATCTCGTGCACGCTTTGTAGTCAACGTTTTCGCGCTGTTTGCAGTTTTGCTCGAAGGTCGGGGCTTTCATCAAAAGTTGAAAAATAGCGGCGGGGAAAAATATTTAAACATTTATTCACCTTTTCGCTACTTAATGTTTGAAATCACGGGTGCGCACCGTATAATTTGACCGCTTTTTGATGCTTGACTCTGAGCCTTAAAGGACGTTTTATACGACACGCGGCATACCTCGAAGGGAGCAGGAGTAAAAACGTGATGTCTGTGTCGCTCTTGAGTAGAAACGTTGCTCGTAAGCTTCTGTTCATTCAGTTTCTGGCTGTGATAGCAAGTGGACTGCTGTTTAGCCTCAAATACCCCTTCTGGGGCATCTCCGCCGTGTGCGGGGGTTTGGCGGTTGTGCTGCCAAACGTGTTGTTTATGATTTTTGCCTGGCGTCATCAGGCGCATACACCTGCCAAAGGCCGCGTGGCCTGGTCCTTCGCCCTCGGCGAAGTGTGTAAGGTGTTGCTGACCTTTGCTCTACTGGTGATGGCGCTGGCGGTTTTGAAAGTGGTATTCATGCCGCTGATAGCTACGTGGGTTTTGGTGCTGGTGGTACAAGTTCTGGCTCCAGCTGTAATCAATAACAAAGGGTAAAAGGCATCATGGCTTCAGAAAATATGACGCCGCAGGATTACATAGGTCACCATCTGAATAACCTTCAGCTGGACCTGCGTACATTCTCGCTGGTGGATCCGCATAACCCCCCGGCCACCTTCTGGACGATCAACATCGACTCCATGTTCTTCTCGGTGGTTTTGGGTCTTCTGTTCCTGGCCATGTTCCGCGGTGTTGCTAAAAAGGCGACCAGCGGTGTTCCAGGGAAATTCCAGACGTTCGTTGAGATGATCATCGGCTTCGTCCATGGCAGCGTGAAAGACATGTACCATGGTAAGAGCAAGCTGATTGCGCCACTGGCACTGACCGTGTTCGTGTGGGTCTTCCTGATGAACCTGATGGACCTTCTGCCTATCGATTTCCTGCCGTGGATTGGCGAGCATGTCTTCGGTCTGCCTGCTCTGCGCGTGGTTCCGTCTGCTGACGTGAACATCACCCTGTCGATGGCGCTGGGCGTGTTTATCCTGATTCTTTTCTACAGCATCAAAATGAAAGGCGTAAGCGGCTTTGTGAAAGAGCTTACCTTGCAGCCGTTCAACCACTGGGCGTTTATTCCGGTCAACCTGATCCTGGAAGGCGTTAGCCTGCTGTCCAAACCTGTTTCACTGGGTCTGCGACTGTTCGGCAACATGTATGCGGGTGAGCTGATTTTCATTCTGATCGCGGGTCTTCTGCCGTGGTGGTCACAGTGGGTTCTGAATGTGCCGTGGGCCATTTTCCACATCCTGATCATTACGCTGCAAGCCTTTATCTTCATGGTTCTGACGATCGTCTATCTGTCGATGGCGTCTGAAGAGCACTGATTTTTTACCAACACTACTACGTTTTAATTGAAACAAACTGGAGACTGTCATGGAAAACCTGAATATGGATCTGCTGTACATGGCTGCCGCTGTGATGATGGGTCTGGCGGCTATCGGTGCTGCGATCGGTATCGGCATCCTCGGGGGCAAATTCCTGGAAGGCGCTGCGCGTCAACCTGATCTGATTCCTCTGCTGCGTACTCAGTTCTTTATCGTTATGGGTCTGGTGGATGCTATCCCAATGATCGCTGTAGGTCTGGGTCTGTACGTGATGTTTGCTGTCGCGTAGTAGTTGTTTTAAAACCCCAAGCCACAGAAATTTAAGAGGTATTGTGCTGTGAACATGAACGCAACAATCCTCGGCCAGGCCATCGCGTTTATTATCTTTGTCTGGTTCTGCATGAAGTATGTATGGCCGCCTTTAATGGCTGCCATCGAAAAACGTCAGAAAGAAATTGCTGACGGTCTGGCTTCTGCAGAACGTGCAAAGAAAGATTTGGACCTTGCACAGGCCAACGCGACAGACCAGCTGAAAAAAGCGAAAGCGGAAGCTCAGGTAATCATCGAACAGGCTAACAAACGCCGTTCTCAGATCCTGGACGAAGCCAAAGCTGAAGCAGAACAGGAACGTACTAAGATCGTGACACAGGCTCAGGCTGAAATTGAAGCTGAGCGTAAACGTGCTCGTGAAGAACTGCGTAAGCAGGTTGCGATTCTGGCTGTTGCTGGCGCCGAGAAGATCATCGAACGTTCCGTGGATGAAGCTGCTAACAGCGACATCGTGGACAAACTTGTCGCTGAACTGTAAGGAGGGAGGGGCTGATGTCTGAATTTGTTACGGTAGCTCGCCCCTACGCCAAAGCAGCTTTTGACTTTGCTGTCGAACACCAAAATGTCGATCGCTGGCAGAATATGCTGGCGTTTGCCGCTGAGGTGACGAAAAACGAACAAATGGCCGAGTTGCTTTCTGGTGCATTAGCACCTGAAACCCTCGCCGCGTCGTTCATCGCCGTGTGCGGAGAGCAACTGGATGCTAACGGCCAGAACCTGATTAAGGTAATGGCAGAAAATGGTCGTCTCCGTGTGCTCCCGGATGTTCTCGAGCAGTTTGAGCACTTACGTGCCCTTAGTGAAGCTACTGCTGAAGTTGAAGTAACTTCTGCGACTGAACTGAGTCATGAACAGCTTGCGAAAATTACCGCCGCGATGGAAAAACGTCTGTCACGCAAAGTTAAGCTGAATTGCAAAATCGATAAGTCTGTAATGGCAGGCGTAATCATCCGCTCGGGTGATATGGTCATTGATGGCAGCGTACGCGGCCGTCTTGAGCGCCTTGCAGACGTCTTGCAGTCTTAAGGGGACTGGAGCATGCAACTGAATTCCACCGAAATCAGCGAACTGATCAAGCAGCGCATTGCTCAGTTCAATGTTGTGAGCGAAGCTCATAACGAAGGTACTATTGTTTCTGTAAGTGACGGTGTTATCCGCATCCACGGCCTGGCCGATTGTATGCAGGGTGAGATGATTTCCCTGCCGGGTAACCGTTACGCTATCGCACTGAACCTGGAGCGCGACTCCGTAGGTGCAGTTGTGATGGGTCCATACGCTGACCTCGCCGAAGGCATGAAGGTTAAGTGTACTGGCCGTATTCTGGAAGTTCCGGTTGGCCGTGGCCTGCTGGGTCGTGTTGTTAACACCCTGGGTGCACCAATCGACGGTAAAGGTCCGGTTGAGCACGATGGCTTCTCTCCAATCGAAGTTATCGCACCGGGCGTTATCGACCGTCAGTCCGTAGATCAGCCTGTTCAGACGGGTTATAAGTCCGTTGATGCCATGATCCCAATCGGTCGTGGTCAGCGTGAACTGATCATCGGTGACCGTCAGACCGGTAAAACCGCGATGGCTATCGATGCCATCATCAACCAGCGTGACTCCGGCATCAAATGTGTGTACGTGGCTATCGGCCAGAAAGCGTCCACCATTTCTAACGTGGTTCGTAAACTGGAAGAGCACGGCGCGCTGTCTAACACCATCGTTGTTGTGGCTACCGCTTCTGAATCTGCTGCACTGCAATACCTGGCGCCATACGCCGGTTGTGCAATGGGTGAATACTTCCGTGACCGCGGTGAAGATGCACTGATCGTATACGATGACCTGTCTAAACAGGCTGTTGCTTATCGTCAGGTTTCCCTGCTGCTCCGTCGTCCACCAGGACGTGAAGCGTTCCCTGGCGACGTATTCTACCTCCACTCTCGTCTGCTGGAGCGTGCTTCCCGCGTTAACGCGGAATACGTCGAGAACTTCACCAAAGGTGAAGTGAAGGGTAAAACGGGCTCTCTGACCGCGCTGCCGATCATTGAAACCCAGGCGGGTGACGTTTCTGCGTTCGTTCCGACCAACGTAATCTCCATTACCGATGGTCAGATCTTCCTGGAAACCAACCTGTTTAACTCCGGTATTCGTCCGGCGGTTAACCCGGGTATCTCCGTATCCCGTGTAGGTGGTGCTGCTCAGACCAAGATCATCAAGAAACTGTCCGGTGGTATCCGTACCGCGCTGGCACAGTATCGTGAACTGGCTGCGTTCTCTCAGTTCGCATCCGATCTGGACGAAGCAACCCGTAAACAGCTGAGCCACGGTCAGAAAGTAACCGAGCTGCTGAAGCAGAAACAGTACGCACCAATGTCTGTTGCTCAGCAGGGCCTGGTACTGTTCGCGGCTGAACGCGGTTACCTCGAAGATGTGGAACTGGCGAAAATCGGTAGCTTCGAAGCCGCTCTGCTGGCTTACGTCGACCGTGATCACGCTCCGCTGATGCAAGAGATCAACCAGACCGGTGGCTATAACGACGAAATCGAAGGCAAGCTGAAAGCTATCCTCGATTCCTTCAAAGCAACCCAATCCTGGTAATCGTCCGGCGGCTGGTCTCAGCACAAGCCGCCTGGCATTGAGGAGAAGCTCATGGCCGGCGCAAAAGAGATACGTAGTAAGATCGCAAGCGTCCAGAACACGCAAAAGATCACTAAAGCGATGGAGATGGTCGCCGCTTCCAAAATGCGTAAATCGCAGGATCGCATGGCGGCCAGCCGTCCTTATGCAGAAACCATGCGCAAAGTGATTGGTCACCTTGCAAACGGTAATCTGGAATATAAGCACCCTTACCTGGAAGAACGCGACGTTAAGCGCGTGGGCTACCTGGTGGTGTCGACCGACCGTGGTCTGTGTGGCGGCTTGAACATTAACCTGTTCAAAAAACTGCTGGCGGATATGAAAGGCTGGTCCGATAAAGGCGTTCAGTGCGACCTCGCATTGATCGGCTCTAAAGGCGTCTCTTTCTTTAACTCCGTTGGTGGCAACATTGTCGCTCAGGTGACCGGTATGGGTGATAACCCGTCCCTGTCCGAACTGATCGGCCCGGTTAAAGTGATGTTGCAGGCCTATGATGAAGGCCGTCTGGACAGACTGTACGTTGTCAGCAACAAATTTATTAACACCATGTCTCAGGTGCCAACGCTCACTCAGATGCTGCCTTTACCGGCTTCAGAAGATGACGAGCTGAAACAGAAAGCCTGGGATTACCTGTATGAACCCGATCCGAAACCGCTGCTGGATACCCTGCTGCGTCGTTACGTTGAATCTCAGGTTTATCAGGGCGTTGTAGAAAACCTGGCCAGCGAGCAGGCCGCACGAATGGTGGCGATGAAAGCCGCGACCGATAATGGCGGCAGCCTGATTAAAGAGCTGCAGTTGGTTTACAACAAAGCTCGTCAGGCCAGCATTACTCAGGAACTCACCGAGATCGTCTCGGGGGCCGCCGCGGTTTAACCAGGTTTACGAATTACGTAGAGGATTCAAGATGGCTACTGGAAAGATTGTCCAGGTAATCGGCGCCGTGGTGGACGTCGAGTTCCCTCAGGACGCCGTACCACGCGTGTACGACGCGCTTGAGGTACAGAATGGTAACGAGAGCCTGGTGCTGGAAGTTCAGCAGCAGCTCGGCGGCGGTATCGTGCGTACCATCGCGATGGGTTCTTCCGACGGTCTGCGTCGTGGTCTGGAAGTTAAAGACCTTGAGCACCCGATCGAAGTCCCGGTAGGTAAAGCAACACTGGGTCGTATCATGAACGTATTGGGTCAGCCAATCGACATGAAAGGCGACATCGGTGAAGAAGAGCGTTGGGCTATCCACCGCGCGGCACCTTCCTACGAAGAGCTGTCCAGCTCTCAGGAACTGCTGGAAACCGGTATCAAAGTTATCGACCTGATGTGTCCGTTTGCGAAGGGCGGTAAAGTTGGTCTGTTCGGTGGTGCGGGTGTAGGTAAAACCGTAAACATGATGGAGCTGATCCGTAACATCGCGATCGAGCACTCCGGTTACTCCGTATTTGCGGGCGTAGGTGAACGTACTCGTGAGGGTAACGACTTCTACCACGAAATGACCGACTCCAACGTTCTGGACAAAGTATCCCTGGTTTACGGCCAGATGAACGAGCCACCAGGAAACCGTCTGCGCGTTGCGCTGACTGGTCTGACGATGGCAGAGAAGTTCCGTGACGAAGGCCGTGACGTTCTGCTGTTCGTTGATAACATCTACCGTTACACCCTGGCCGGTACGGAAGTATCTGCACTGCTGGGTCGTATGCCTTCAGCGGTAGGTTATCAGCCTACGCTGGCGGAAGAGATGGGTGTTCTTCAGGAACGTATCACCTCTACCAAAACCGGTTCTATCACCTCCGTTCAGGCGGTATACGTACCTGCGGATGACTTGACTGACCCATCACCAGCAACCACCTTTGCGCACTTAGATGCAACCGTGGTACTGAGCCGTCAGATCGCGTCTCTGGGTATCTACCCGGCCGTTGACCCGCTGGACTCCACCAGCCGTCAGCTGGATCCACTGGTTGTTGGTCAGGAACACTACGACACCGCGCGTGGCGTACAGTCCCTGCTGCAGCGTTACCAGGAACTGAAAGACATCATCGCCATCCTGGGTATGGATGAACTGTCTGAAGAAGACAAACTGGTGGTAGCACGTGCGCGTAAGATCCAGCGCTTCCTGTCCCAGCCGTTCTTCGTTGCGGAAGTATTCACCGGTTCTCCAGGTAAATACGTTTCCCTGAAAGACACCATCCGTGGCTTTAAAGGCATCATGGAAGGCGAATACGATCACCTGCCAGAGCAGGCGTTCTACATGGTTGGTTCCATCGAAGAAGCTGTGGAAAAAGCCAAAAAACTTTAACGCCTTAATCGGAGGGTGATATGGCAATGACTTACCACCTGGACGTCGTCAGCGCAGAGCAACAAATGTTCTCTGGTCTGGTCGAGAAAATCCAGGTAACGGGTAGTGAAGGTGAACTGGGTATCTTCCCGGGTCACGCACCGCTGCTCACCGCCATTAAGCCTGGTATGATCCGCATCGTTAAACAGTTCGGTCACGAAGAGTTTATCTATCTGTCCGGCGGCATTCTTGAAGTGCAGCCTGGCAGTGTGACCGTTCTGGCCGATACCGCTATTCGTGGCCAGGATCTCGACGAAGCGCGAGCCCTGGAATCGAAGCGTAAGGCTGAAGAGCACATTAGCAGCTCTCATGGTGACGTGGATTACGCTCAGGCGTCTGCGGAGCTGGCCAAAGCGATCGCCAAACTGCGCGTTATCGAGTTGACCAAAAAAGCGATGTAACACCGGCTTGAAAAGCACAAAAGCCAGTCTGGATACCAGGCTGGCTTTTTTTTCGTCCTTAATTCATGACGAAAAAGATGTAGAATTTTAAGCACCAAACGTTTTTACTTCTCACTCAAACTACCGTCAGGATGCGTATGTCAAACAGTGCGATGAGCGTGGTGATCCTTGCCGCAGGCAAAGGTACCCGCATGTATTCCGATCTGCCTAAAGTGCTTCATACACTGGCAGGAAAGCCAATGGTGCAGCATGTTATTGATGCAGCAAATGAATTGGGCGCTCGCCAGGTTCACCTGGTCTATGGCCACGGCGGCGATCTGCTTAAAAAAACGCTGAGCGATGACAAGCTCAACTGGGTGCTTCAGGCTGAACAGCTGGGAACCGGCCACGCAATGCAGCAGGCAGCACCGTTCTTTGCCGATGACGAAGACATTCTGATGCTCTACGGCGATGTTCCGCTGATCTCCATCGACACATTGACTCGCCTGCGTGAAGCCAAACCGCAGGGCGGTATCGGTTTATTAACCGTCGTGCTGGACGATCCGACCGGCTACGGCCGCATCACCCGTGAAAACGGCAACGTCACGGGTATCGTTGAACATAAAGACGCCAGCGAAGCACAGCGCCAGATTCAGGAGATCAACACCGGTATCCTGATGGCTAACGGCGCGGACATGAAGCGCTGGCTGTCTAAGCTCAACAACAACAACGCGCAGGGTGAATACTACATCACCGACATCATTGCGATGGCGTACCAGGAAGGGCGTGAGATTGCGGCGGTTCACCCGGCGCGTATCAGCGAAACCGAAGGGGTGAATAACCGCCTTCAGCTTTCCCGTCTGGAGCGTGTTTATCAGTCCGAACAGGCCGAAAAACTGCTGCTGGCCGGCGTGATGTTGCGCGATCCGGCGCGTTTCGATCTGCGTGGAACGTTAACGCACGGGCGCGACGTTGAAATTGATACTAACGTTATCCTGGAAGGTAACGTCACGCTGGGTAACCGCGTCAAAATTGGTGCGGGCTGTGTGATCAAAAACAGCATCATCGGTGATGATTGCGAAATTAGCCCATACAGCGTGGTGGAAGATGCCCGTCTTGACGCAGCGTGCACTATTGGGCCGTTCGCGCGTCTGCGCCCGGGGGCTGAGCTGCTGGAAGGCTCACATGTTGGAAACTTCGTTGAGATGAAAAAAGCGCGTCTGGGTAAAGGCTCTAAAGCCGGTCATTTGACCTATCTGGGCGATGCGGAAATTGGCGACAACGTGAATATTGGCGCAGGAACGATTACCTGCAACTATGACGGCGCGAATAAGTTTAAAACCATCATCGGTGATGATGTGTTTGTCGGCTCCGACACTCAGCTGGTGGCGCCTGTTACCGTGGGTAACGGTGTAACGATTGCCGCCGGGACAACCGTTACGCGCGATATCGCCGATAACGAACTGGTATTAAGCCGTGTGCCGCAGGTGCACAAGCAGGGCTGGAAACGCCCTGTGAAGAAGAAGTAACGGATTTACCCCTCACCCTAACCCTCTCCCCAAAGGGAGAGGGGATCGTTCGGTGCGGTGTTTTTCTCCCTCGCCCCTTTGGGGAGAGGGCCGGGGTGAGGGGATAATATAATCCTCCCCCCACAAGCAGTACCCATAACAATAACCCCACTCTCTACAAGGCTCGGGGCGCCCGGAAAGGGCAAATACAGGTCAGCGACAACGCATGGCATAACGCCATAATCAGGAAATCTAACTATGTGTGGAATTGTTGGCGCAGTTGCGCAGCGTGATATTGCTGAAATCCTTCTCGAAGGTTTACGTCGTCTGGAATACCGTGGCTACGACTCTGCCGGTCTGGCAGTGGTGGATGCAGAAGGTCATATGACCCGTCTGCGTCGCCTCGGTAAAGTGCAGATGCTGGCCCAGGCCGCGGAAGAACACCCGCTGCACGGTGGTACCGGTATTGCGCATACCCGCTGGGCGACACACGGCGAACCGTCTGAAGGCAACGCGCACCCGCATGTGTCTGAACACATCGTGGTCGTGCATAACGGCATTATCGAAAACCACGAACCGCTGCGCGAAGAACTGAAAGCGCGCGGCTATACCTTCGTTTCTGAAACCGATACCGAAGTGATTGCGCACCTGGTGCACTGGGAGCTGGCACAGGGCGGCACGTTACGTGACGCGGTGCTGCGCGCGATCCCACAGCTGCGCGGTGCGTACGGTACGGTGATCATGGACTCCCGCGATCCGTCCACCCTTCTGGCGGCGCGTTCCGGTAGTCCAATGGTTATCGGTATGGGCATGGGCGAAAACTTTATCGCTTCTGACCAACTGGCGCTCCTGCCGGTCACCCGCCGCTTTATCTTCCTGGAAGAGGGTGATATCGCAGAAGTGACTCGCCGCAGCGTGACGGTATTTGATACCAAAGGCGAGCAGGTGAAACGCCCTGAAATTGAATCCAATCTGCAGTACGACGCGGGCGACAAAGGCGCTTACCGTCACTACATGCAGAAAGAGATTTACGAGCAGCCAAACGCCATCAAAAACACCCTGACCGGTCGTATCAGCCACGGTGAAGTGGACCTGAGCGAACTGGGTGCCAACGCAAACGAGCTGCTCAGCAAGGTTGAGCACATTCAGATTGTGGCCTGCGGTACCTCCTACAACTCCGGGATGGTCTCTCGCTACTGGTTTGAGTCGCTGGCTGGCGTGCCGTGCGATGTGGAAATCGCCTCTGAATTCCGCTACCGCAAATCCGCCGTGCGTCGTAACAGCCTGATGATCACCCTTTCTCAGTCTGGCGAAACGGCAGATACCCTGGCGGCGCTGCGTCTCTCTAAAGAGCTGGGTTACCTGGGATCGCTGGCTATCTGTAACGTGCCGGGCTCATCGCTCGTGCGTGAATCCGATCTGGCGCTGATGACCAAAGCGGGCACTGAAATCGGCGTGGCCTCCACCAAAGCGTTTACCACGCAGCTGACGGTTCTGCTGATGCTGGTGGCGAAACTGGCGCGTCTGAAAGGGCTGGATGCTTCTGTTGAGCATGACATCGTTCATGGTCTGCAGGCACTGCCAAGCCGTATTGAGCAGATGCTGTCTCAGGACAAGCGCATTGAAGCCCTGGCTGAAGATTTCTCTGACAAGCACCACGCCCTGTTCCTCGGCCGTGGCGACCAGTACCCCATTGCGCTGGAAGGCGCGCTGAAGCTGAAAGAGATCTCCTACATCCACGCTGAAGCCTACGCGGCAGGCGAGCTGAAACACGGCCCGCTGGCGCTGATTGACGCGGATATGCCAGTTATCGTTGTGGCACCTAACAACGAACTGCTGGAAAAACTGAAGTCCAACATTGAAGAAGTTCGCGCCCGCGGTGGTGTGCTGTACGTCTTCGCTGATAAGGACGCCGGTTTTGCCAGCAGCGACAACATGCACATCATCGAGATGCCGCACGTAGAAGAGGTTATTGCCCCTATCTTCTACACCGTGCCGCTGCAGTTGCTGGCTTACCACGTTGCGCTGATCAAAGGCACCGACGTTGACCAGCCGCGTAACCTGGCGAAATCGGTCACCGTAGAATAATCCCTCCAGGCTCCACCTTCGGGTGGAGCTTTTTTACCCTGCCTGGTTTGTTTTTAATCAACGCATTCGCGTTTTTATTTATGACAATCTGTCATCTTCAGCTACTTTTTTCAGTGTCACATAAAGAAAATATTTCTGAAAAGTTGTTGTCATGATTGTGGCTAACATGATGATAAATCAGGAATCTTTCGCTGGTTTTTAAGCTAAATTTCCATTGTCATAAAACTGTCATAATTCGTACATTTATCTGTCACCTGTTTGTCCTATTTTGCTCATCGTAGCCACTTAAACAATGATTTACGAAATCCTTGCAGGAGACATTATGAAAGTTATGCGTACCACTGTCGCAACTGTTGTCGCCGCGACCTTATCTCTGAGCGCTTTCTCTGTATTCGCAGAAGCAAGCCTGACTGGCGCTGGTGCAACCTTCCCTGCGCCGGTGTATGCCAAATGGGCGGATACCTACCAGAAAGAAACCGGTAACAAGGTTAACTATCAGGGTATCGGCTCCTCCGGTGGCGTGAAACAAATTACCGCAAACACCGTTGATTTCGGCGCATCCGACGCTCCGCTGTCTGATGACAAACTGGCTCAGGAAGGCCTGTTCCAGTTCCCGACCGTAATCGGTGGTGTAGTTCTGGCGATCAACCTGCCGGGCGTGAAGTCGGGTGAGCTGGTGCTGGACGGCAAAACCCTGGGTGATATCTACCTGGGCAAAATCAAAAAATGGGATGACGAAGCCATCGCTAAGCTCAACCCTGGCCTGAAGCTGCCTTCTCAGAACATCGCCGTGGTTCGCCGCGCGGATGGTTCTGGTACCTCTTTCGTCTTCACCAGCTACCTGGCGAAGGTGAACGAAGAGTGGAAATCTAAAGTCGGTTCCGGCTCTACCGTTAACTGGCCAACCGGTCTGGGCGGTAAAGGGAACGACGGTATCGCCGCGTTCGTACAGCGTCTGCCAGGTTCTATCGGTTACGTAGAATATGCGTACGCCAAGCAGAACAACCTGTCCTACACCAAACTGGTTTCTGCTGATGGCAAACCTGTCAGCCCGACTGAAGAGAACTTTGCCAACGCTGCAAAAGGCGCTGACTGGAGCAAATCCTTCGCTCAGGACCTGACTAATCAGAAAGGTGAAGACGCGTGGCCAATCACCTCTACCACCTTCATTCTGGTTCACAAAGAGCAGAAGAAACCTGAGCAGGGTGCAGAAGTGCTGAAGTTCTTCGACTGGGCATACAAAAACGGCGGCAAACAGGCTAATGACCTGGATTATGCCAGCCTGCCAGACAGCGTGGTTGAGCAGATTCGTGCTGCATGGAAAACCAACGTGAAAGACAGCAGCGGTAAAGCGCTGTACTAACAGGATATATTTAACGAAGATGGCGGGTGGCGCTACGCTTACCCGCCCTACGGTTAACGCTGTAGGCCCGGTAAGCGTCAGCGCCACCGGGCATATTCGTAAAACGTCTCAAACAGAAGAGTAATTTATGGCTGCAACCAAGCCTGCATTTAACCCTCCGGGTAAAAAAGGTGACATGATTTTCAGCGCGCTGGTGAAACTGGCTGCGCTGATTGTGCTATTGCTGCTGGGCGGCATTATCGTGTCTCTGATTTTCTCCTCCTGGCCGAGCATTCAGAAATTCGGTTTCTCCTTCCTGTGGACCAAAGAGTGGGACGCGCCGAATGATATCTACGGTGCGCTGGTGCCGATTTACGGCACGCTGGTTACCTCTTTTATCGCCCTGCTGATTGCAGTTCCGGTAAGCTTTGGTATCGCCCTGTTCCTGACGGAACTGGCTCCGGGCTGGCTGCGACGTCCGCTGGGTATCGCCATTGAACTGCTGGCGGCCATTCCAAGTATCGTGTACGGCATGTGGGGTCTGTTTATCTTTGCGCCACTGTTTGCCACGTATTTCCAGGAGCCGGTGGGTAATGTTCTTTCCGCTATTCCGTTTGTGGGGGCGCTGTTCTCCGGCCCGGCATTCGGTATCGGTATTCTGGCGGCTGGTGTGATCCTCGCCATCATGATTATTCCGTACATTGCGGCAGTTATGCGTGATGTGTTCGAACAAACCCCGGTGATGATGAAAGAGTCGGCTTACGGCATTGGCTGCACCACCTGGGAAGTGATCTGGCGTATCGTTCTTCCGTTCACCAAAAATGGGGTGATCGGGGGCGTGATGCTGGGCTTAGGGCGTGCGTTGGGTGAGACCATGGCGGTGACCTTTATCATCGGTAACACCTACCAGCTCGACAGTGCCTCGCTCTATATGCCGGGTAACAGTATTACCTCCGCACTGGCGAACGAATTCGCCGAAGCGGAATCCGGGCTGCACGTGGCGGCGCTGATGGAGCTGGGTCTGATCCTGTTCGTGATTACCTTCATCGTACTGGCGATCTCCAAGCTGATGATCCTGCGTCTCGCGAAAAATGAGGGGGCACGCTAATGGCAACTCTCGAAATGCAAAGCACTGCTCAGCTTGCGGAATCCCGCCGCAAAATGCAGGCGAAGCGTCGTTTCAAAAACCGTATCGCGCTGACGCTCTCGATGGCAACGATGGCATTCGGTCTGTTCTGGCTGATCTGGATCCTCTTCTCTACCGTGGTTCGCGGTATCGACGGCATGTCTCTGGCGCTGTTCACCGAAATGACGCCGCCGCCGAACACGGCGGGTGGTGGACTGGCGAACGCCCTGGCAGGCAGCGGATTGCTGATCCTGTGGGCGACGGTATTCGGTACGCCGCTTGGCATCATGGCGGGTATCTATCTGGCGGAATATGGCCGTAAATCCTGGCTCGCAGAAGTGATTCGTTTCATTAACGACATTCTGCTCTCTGCGCCGTCTATTGTGGTGGGTCTGTTTGTTTACACCATTGTTGTGGCACAAATGGAACACTTCTCCGGCTGGGCGGGTGTGATTGCGCTGGCGCTGCTGCAGGTGCCTATCGTCATTCGTACCACCGAGAACATGCTCAAACTGGTGCCGGACAGTCTGCGTGAAGCGGCGTATGCGCTGGGTACACCAAAGTGGAAAATGATCTCCGCGATTACGCTTAAAGCCTCTGTCTCCGGGATCATGACCGGTATTCTGCTGGCCATTGCCCGTATCGCGGGTGAAACGGCACCGCTGCTGTTTACCGCCCTCTCCAACCAGTTCTGGAGCACGGACATGATGCAGCCGATCGCCAACCTGCCGGTGACGATCTTTAAATTTGCGATGAGCCCATTCGCGGAATGGCAGCAGCTGGCCTGGGCCGGGGTGCTGATCATCACCCTTTGCGTACTGTTGCTGAACATTCTGGCGCGCGTCATTTTCGCGAAGAAGAAACACGGTTAAATTTTTACGGCGCGGCAGCTCGCGGCGCCGAATGAGGAAATGAGTCAATGAGTATGGTTGATACTGCCCCGGGTAAGATTCAGGTTCGTGATTTGAACTTCTACTACGGCAAATTCCATGCCCTGAAGAATATCAACCTGGATATCGCGAAGAACCAGGTAACGGCATTCATCGGTCCGTCCGGCTGTGGTAAATCCACGCTGCTGCGCACCTTTAACAAAATGTACTCGCTCTATCCAGAGCAGCGTGCCGAAGGCGAAATCATCCTGGACGGTGAAAACATTCTGACCCAGGCTCAGGATATCGCCCTGCTGCGCGCGAAAGTGGGCATGGTTTTCCAGAAACCGACGCCGTTCCCGATGTCGATATACGACAACATCGCGTTTGGTGTACGCCTGTTTGAAAAGCTCTCCCGTGCCGATATGGACGAGCGCGTGCAGTGGGCGTTGACCAAGGCCGCATTATGGAACGAAACCAAAGATAAGTTGCACCAGAGCGGTTACTCTCTCTCCGGCGGGCAGCAGCAGCGTCTGTGCATTGCGCGTGGAATCGCGATCCGCCCGGAAGTGTTGCTGCTGGATGAGCCATGTTCAGCGCTGGACCCGATCTCAACCGGTCGTATCGAAGAGCTGATCACCGAGCTGAAGCAGGATTACACCGTGGTTATCGTGACCCACAACATGCAGCAGGCTGCGCGTTGCTCCGACCACACGGCATTTATGTACCTGGGCGAGTTGATTGAGTTCAGTAACACGGACGATCTGTTCACCAAGCCCGCTAAAAAGCAAACAGAAGACTATATCACCGGTCGTTACGGTTGATTCAGGAGCGCGCTATGGACAATCTCAATCTTAATAAACACATTTCCGGCCAGTTCAATGCAGAGCTGGAAAGTATTCGCACTCAGGTCATGACCATGGGTGGCATGGTCGAGCAACAGCTTTCTGATGCGATTACGGCGATGCATAACCAGGACAGCGAACTGGCGAAGCGCGTTATCGAAGGCGATAAAAACGTCAACATGATGGAAGTGGCGATTGACGAAGCGTGTGTGCGCATCATCGCCAAGCGTCAGCCGACGGCGAGCGATCTGCGTCTGGTGATGGCCATCATCAAAACCATCGCCGAGCTGGAACGTATCGGTGACGTTGCGGATAAAATCTGCCGCACCGCGCTGGAGAAATTCTCTCAGCAGCATCAGCCGCTGCTGGTGAGCCTGGAGTCGCTGGGCCGCCACACGGTGCAGATGCTGCACGACGTGCTGGATGCCTTTGCGCGTATGGATCTGGATGAAGCGGTACGTATCTACCGTGAAGACAAGAAAGTCGACCAGGAGTATGAAGGCATCGTGCGCCAGCTGATGACCTACATGATGGAAGATTCACGTACGATCCCAAGCGTACTGACCGCCCTGTTCTGCGCGCGCTCTATCGAGCGTATCGGCGACCGCTGCCAGAACATTTGCGAATACATTTTCTACTTCGTGAAAGGTCAGGACTTCCGTCACGTGGGCGGCGACGAACTGGACAAGCTGCTGGCGGGTAAAGATCCGAAAGAGTAATCGGTGGTTAAAATGCCCGGTGGCGCTGCGCTTACCGGGCCTACAAAAACCTATCGTGTAATATTCCACCCGCGCGCCTTCCACAATTCCGGCAACTGCGCCAGATCGGTAAAGGTCGTCACTTTTGGATGATCGATCGGCTTGTTGTGCGGGTCGGCACAGAAATAAAACACTTCCATTCCTGCATCAATGCCCGACTGCGCGCCCGCGGACGAGTCATCCACCAGAATACAGTTCTCTACGTTGACGTTCATTGCGTTTGCCGCATGGAACATCAGCGCAGGATCTGGCTTCCAGCGTTGAATATCGTAGCCGCTGAACAATTTTTCCGGGAAGTGGTGCAGCATCTCAAGCTTACCCAGCGAGTGCTGCATTTTGCTGACCGGTCCGTTAGACACCACGCAGATTGGTACCGTCATGGCATCCAGCAGCGCGTTTGCGCCAGCAATGACCTCCAGCTCAGAATCGAACAGGCGTGCGACCTCGGCGCGGTACACCGGTTCCAGATCCGTTTTTGCCAGATCCACACCGTGTTCGGCGTTAATGATGTCGATGATCTCGTACAGCTTCACGCCCTTAAAGCGTTTGAACACCTCGTCGAGATCGAGCGTAATACCAAATTCCTGGAATATGGCGACATACGCGCGGGAACAAATGACCTCACTGTCGACCAGCGTACCGTCGCAGTCGAAAAATACCGCTTCAATTCCGGACATGCCTTTCCCTTTTTACAAGTTTAACGTTTACGTACTGCAGTTCAACGAGACGCAATCGTTGCCGTATAAGCAAAATCAATGAAAAAAGTATCTCGTAACCGCCACTATTGTCGCATTTTGGTATAGGATAGCGACGAATTTTCCCTCCTTGTTCGGAAATTGATGATGAGTCAACAACACACAACCCAGACATCGGGTCAGGGTCTGCTTGAGCGCGTGTTTAAACTGCGCGAGCACGGCACAACGGCACGCACCGAAGTGATCGCCGGTTTTACCACCTTCCTGACGATGGTCTATATCGTTTTTGTTAACCCACAAATTCTGGGCGTTGCTGGCATGGATACCAGCGCCGTCTTCGTGACTACCTGCCTGATCGCTGCACTTGGCAGCATTCTGATGGGCGTGTTTGCTAACCTGCCGGTCGCACTGGCTCCGGCGATGGGGCTTAACGCATTCTTTGCATTCGTGGTGGTTCAGGCGATGGGGCTGCCGTGGCAAGTCGGCATGGGCGCTATCTTCTGGGGCGCGGTTGGTCTGCTGCTGCTGACTATTTTCCGCGTGCGTTACTGGATGATTGCTAACATTCCTGTCAGCCTGCGCGTGGGTATCACCAGCGGTATCGGTCTGTTCATCGGTATGATGGGGCTGAAAAATGCCGGTGTTATCGTCGCTAACCCGGAGACGCTGGTCAGCATCGGTCACCTGACCTCCCATAACGTGCTGCTGGGCGTGCTGGGCTTCTTTATCATCGCGATCCTCGCTTCCCGCAATATTCATGCGGCGGTGCTGGTGTCCATCGTAGTGACCACCCTGCTGGGCTGGATGCTGGGTGACGTTCACTATAACGGCATTGTCTCCGCACCACCGAGCGTCTCTACCGTTATTGGTCATGTTGATCTGGCGGGTTCCCTGAATCTGGGCCTGGCGGGGGTGATTTTCTCCTTTATGCTGGTGAACCTGTTTGACTCGTCCGGCACGCTGATTGGCGTGACCGACAAAGCGGGCCTGGCGGATGAGAAAGGTAAATTCCCGCGCATGAAGCAGGCGCTGTTTGTGGACAGCATCTCCTCTGTCAGCGGTGCTTTTATCGGGACCTCTTCTGTTACCGCTTACATTGAGTCCTCTTCCGGTGTCTCCGTAGGGGGCCGTACCGGTCTGACCGCGGTAGTGGTGGGTATTCTGTTCCTGCTGGTGATCTTCCTTTCTCCACTGGCTGGCATGGTTCCACCGTATGCGGCTGCCGGTGCGCTGATTTATGTGGGGGTACTGATGACCTCCAGCCTGTCGCGCGTGAAGTGGGATGATTTAACCGAAGCGGTACCGGCGTTTATTACCGCGGTAATGATGCCGTTCAGCTTCTCTATTACTGAAGGTATCGCGCTGGGCTTTATCTCTTACTGCGTGATGAAGATTGGCACCGGTCGTTTCCGCGACCTCAGCCCGTGCGTCATCATTGTGGCGCTGCTGTTTGTGCTGAAGATTGTGTTTATCGACGCCAAATAAACATGTTTGCACCCTCTCCCGTGGGAGAGGGCTGGGGTGAGGGCATCAGCCCGCACCTCACTTAAGCCTTCACCCTCTTGATATAATCCCCAAACGCCGTCAGTTGGCCAGAGAGATGGTCACGCGTGCTCTGATCCACCACTTCACCCGTCTGCGGGTCGACCTTATTCTGAATCACTCCACCCATAAATTCCGGCTTGTTCATGACCATTGCATCCAGGAATACCAGGATCTGACGCAGGTGATACTGGCAGCGCGCACCGCCAATGGCACCCATTGAACTGGTCTGAATCAGCACCGGCTTACCGGAAAGCGGCTGCTCCGGCAGGCGGGATAGCCAGTCAATTGCGTTTTTCAGACCACCCGGAACCGAGTAGTTATACTCTGGCGTCACAATCACCACCCCGTCAGCCTGGCGAATCTGCTCGGCCAGCGCTTCGACGCTCTGCGGAAAGCCTTCTTCCTGCTGCACGTCCGCATCGTAAAGGGGAATGTCACCAATGGACGGCAGGGCGCTAATCTCCATACCCGCCGGAGCCAACTGTGGCAGCGTACGGGCAACCATCCCGTTAAATGAACCTTTGCGCAGGCTTCCCAGTAATGTTACGACTTTCAACGTTTCAGACATGATTACTCCTGTTTCATCATGATGACCCTGAACGGATCAGCTAAGGGTATATGCTTTTTCTGCCGGTAAACTGGTTAATCTCATCAGGCGCGCGGCGGGCTCGTTGGCACGTTCGGGCACATCCGGAAGGCTACTCCATCCCTGTTTACTGTCAAATTCCCAGATTTTCAGCCGTTCAATGGCAGGTGTGACTGCTACAGACCAGATCAGTACATCCTCAACATCGCTGAGCGCTTCTACCAGCGCGGCTTGCGTGGAGCGCAGGCGTCCGGAGCCCGGCAGGAGTTGCAGCTGACTGGCATCGTCTGACGCGCAACCACAGAGCTTACGAATGCTCTGACGCAAGGTGATAAGCTGAGCCCGGGCTTCAGTGGGATCGTTCTGGTTGCGCACCCATAGCTGTTCATTGCTGGAGAGCGGGTAATCATCATGCGGGCTGGCGCCGTGAAAACCGCGTGTCGCGCGCTGAAGCTCCATATCCAGCCCGCAATCGCCTTCGGTGGTGAGTGCCACGCCAATAATATTGCCCGTATAGGCAATGGAGAAACGCGGCAGCTCCGGGTCGGCAAAGACCGGACGACCTTCAGGTTGGATGATGATGTCCGGCAGCTCACTGGTGCCGTACAGCATAAACAGCAGTTCAGCAAGAAGCGCCCGGGACGCCAAAAAACGCGACCGACGGTGCTCAGGAAGTTTGAGCGCTTCACTGTGACATGCTGAAGAAATTCTGGCCGATACGAGACGACCTTCTGTCAGTATCCCTCTTGCAAAGTGCGTAGCCATTTTTCGCTCCTTGATAATGGTCGTAGTCGGTTAAACGGTTACATCATTATCGCTTAACTCAACTCCTGTTTTAATCAGTAAATGATAGTAAGAAAAGGCTGAGGACCGAACTTTACATTTTCTTAGGCGAAAATTGGATCGCTGACACCCTATAACGCCTTGATGGTCTCGCGTAGCCAGAGGATTTTCGGATTATGGCTGTTCCGTTTATGCCAGATCTGCGTGAAGGGCTGGAGGACCATAAGTAAAAGGATGCAGAGCATGCTACAGCCAATCAGAATCCCGATCAGCATATTGAGCGCAAACGGCGTCAAGAACGAGACCGCCATACTGACCATCGTGGAATACTGCTCGCGATTAAAACCCATGGTTTCCATCAGCAGCACCAGGGAAACGGTTACATAGGTGGGGATCGCCGCCACGCTCAGGGTGGTGATCAATAATCGGCTAATAAAAAACGCTTCAGAAGCTTTTCGGCCGGATGGCTCTCTTTGAGTACGGCAATCGACTGGACAAGGGTGATTTCCTGGGGGAAATCACCCTTCAGTAACGGGGGTCACTTACCAATACAGAAGCTCGAGAAGATCCTCCCAAGCAGATCGTCCGACGTAAACTCCCCGGTGATCTCACTCAGATTCTGCTGCGCCAGGCGCAACTCTTCCGCCAGCAATTCCCCCGCCCATGCGCCAATCAGCTGCGCTTTGCCCTGCTCGAGGTGACGTGCCGCCTCTTCCAGCGCCTGCAGGTGGCGACGCCGCGCCAGGAAGCCGCCTTCCATGCTGGTGTCAAAGCCCATGCTCTGCTTGAGATGGTTACGCAGGTCGTCAACGCCCTCGCCAGTGCGTGCCGAGAGGCGAATCAGTGAGTGACCATTCACATCGCTGATGCCCAGCGTTTCGCCGGTCACGTCCGCTTTGTTACGCACCACGGTGATCGGCAGTTTAGCCGGCAGACGGGCGATAAAGTCCGGCCAGATCTCCGCCGGGTCGACGGCGTCGGTCGTGGTGCCATCCACCATAAACAGCACGCGGTCGGCCTGCTCAATCTCCTGCCAGGCGCGCTCGATACCAATACGCTCCACCTCGTCGCTGGCATCGCGCAGCCCGGCGGTGTCGATGATATGCAACGGCATGCCATCGATGTGAATATGCTCACGCAGCACGTCGCGGGTGGTCCCGGCGATGTCGGTCACGATCGCCGCCTCACGGCCCGCGAGGGCGTTCAGCAGGCTCGATTTCCCGGCGTTTGGACGACCCGCGATGACCACCTTCATCCCTTCACGCAGCAGGCTCCCCTGGCGCGCTTCGGCGCGAACGGCATCGAGATCGGCCATCACATCATTGAGCTGGGCTTCAATTTTACCGTCAGAGAGAAAGTCAATTTCTTCATCCGGGAAGTCAATCGCTGCTTCGACGTAGATCCTGAGGTGAGTAAGTGCTTCCACAAGGTGATTTACACGTGCGGAAAACGCGCCCTGCAACGAGTTCAGGGCGGAGCGGGCCGCCTGTTCAGAGCTGGCGTCGATCAGGTCTGCAATCGCCTCGGCCTGCGCCAGGTCGAGCTTGTCGTTGAGGAAGGCACGTTCGGAGAACTCGCCCGGCTTCGCAATGCGCAGGCCCGGCAGAGTCAGAATACGTTTTAACAGCAGGTCGAGGATGACCGGGCCACCGTGACCCTGCAGCTCCAGCACGTCTTCACCAGTAAATGAGTTTGGGCCGGGGAACCACAGCGCAATGCCCTGGTCCAGTGGGGTACCGTCGCTGTCTTTAAACGGCAGATAATCAGCGTAGCGCGGCTTTGGCAGTTTACCCAGCACCGCTTCAGCGACCTCGCGCGCCTTCAGACCGGAGATACGCAAAATGCCTACACCACCGCGTCCCGGTGGGGTTGCCTGGGCGACGATAGTGTCGTTATGGCTCATGGTTGCTCTCGTTCAATACAAATAAAAAAGGCGGTCAATCGACCGCCCTTATTTTAGCGTTAACTTACCGAATCAGGACTTTTTCTTTTCGCGGCTATGCAGGCCACGTTTTTCCAGACCACGGTAAATCAGCTGCTGCTGGATGATGGTCACCAGGTTGCTGACGATATAGTACAGCACCAGACCTGACGGGAACCACAGGAAGAACACGGTGAAGATGACCGGCATAAAGGTCATGATCTTCTGCTGCATCGGGTCGGTCACGGTGGTCGGAGACATCTTCTGGATGAAGAACATCGTCACGCCCATCAGGATCGGCAGGATGTAGTACGGGTCCTGTGCGGACAGGTCATGGATCCACAGCGCGAACGGCGCATGGCGCAGCTCAACGGAACCCATCAGCATGTAGTACAGCGCAAGGAAGATTGGCATCTGAATCAGCAGCGGGAAGCAGCCACCCAGCGGGTTCACTTTCTCTGCTTTATACAGAGCCATCATCTCCTGGCTCTGACGCTGTTTGTCATCGCCCAGACGCTCGCGCATTGCCTGAATCTTCGGCTGTAGCATACGCATCTTCGCCATGGAGGTGTACTGCGCTTTGGTCAGCGGGTACATGATGCCACGTACGATGAAGGTGATAACGATGATGGAGAAGCCCCAGTTACCCAGGAAGCTGTGGATGAACTTCAGCAGCTTGAACAGCGGCTGAGAGATGAACCACAACCAGCCGTAGTCAACGGTCAGATCCAGGTGCGGTGCAACAGCAGCCATTTTGTCCTGGATTTCCGGGCCGACCCACAGGGTGCTTGCCAGCTTACCGGTTTGACCCGGCTGAACCAGAACCGGCTGAGATTTGTAGCCGATAGCCGCAATACCGTTGCCCAGATTCGCGGTGTAGAAGTTATTGGTACCGTCGTTATTTGGGATCCATGCCGTTGCGAAATACTGCTGCAACATTGCCACCCAACCGCCTTTGGAGCTGACGTTCAGGTTTTCGTTATCGGCAATGGTGTCGAATTTGTATTTCTCATACTTCGCGTCAGGCGTGGAGTATGCCGCGCCACGGAAGGTATGCAGCGCAAAGTTACTGCTTCCGGTGTCACGGTGAGACGGCAGATTGATGGACTGCTTCAGCTGACCAAAGGTCGATACTTCAAGCGGTTTCGCACCGGCATTCTGTACGCTGTAGCCCACGTTCACTGCATATTCACCGCGTTTCAGGGTGAAGGTTTTAGTGAAGGTGTTGCCTGCCGCGTCGGTGTAGGTCATCGGAATAACGAGTTCGTTCTGGCCATCAGCCAGTACAAAGGTGTCGTTTTCGACGTTGTACAGTGGACGCGCACCGTTAGCCGGGTTATCCGGGCCATCACGACCGGTCAGGCCGCTCTGCGCCTGGTAGATAAACTCTGGCGTGGTTTCCAGTAACTGGAACGGCTCGGTAGACTTCAGCTCTTTCGGGTAGGTCAACAGCAGCGCCTGCTCAACATCACCACCACGGGTGTTGATAGTCAGCTCAAGCACATCGGTCTTAACCGTAATCTGTTTCCCCTGGCCACTGGCCGGTACGCCCTGGTCGGCGGCACTCCCCTGGCTGCTCGTTGTCTGCGTGGTCTGCTGCTGGGGTTGAGGATTTTTATCCTGCTCCCATGCCTGCCAGATCATGAAAGACACGAACAACAAAGCGATGATAAGAAGATTGCGTTGCGAATCCATCGTTAGTGTTCTCTGGTATCAAAGGGTCCTGGGGGGACGGGGTCGTCTCCACCTGGGTGTAAAGGGTGGCATTTTAATACGCGTTTCACCGTCAACCAACTGCCTTTTATCACTCCAAACCTGCGCAATGCCTCAATTCCGTAGCTTGAGCATGTTGGCGTGAAACGGCAGTGTGGCCCGAGTAGCGGACTAATCAGGCGTTGATAGACCCGAATGAGGGCTATCAGGACCCGCGAGCCAGGCGACAGTGGCGGCGCCATAATTTTTCCAACGCTTCCGAGAGAGCACGGTTATCGAGGTCGGCAACCCCTTTTTTCGCCACCACCACGAAATCCATAGAAGGCAGTTCGTGCTGACGTAAACGGAAGCTTTCACGCGTCAGACGTTTAATCCGGTTGCGTTCATGCGCACGCTTAACGTTTTTCTTGGCGACAGTAAGACCGATGCGGGGATGCCCCAGCGAATTTTGGCGGCCGAGGATGGTGATTTGCGGCGTGCCAGCCCGTAGTGGCTGCTGGAAGACGAAAGTGAAATGAGCGGGAGTTAACAAACGTAACTCCCTGGGAAATGCTAGCTTAACCACTCAGGGGTTAGCTTTATTACTTGGAAACGGTCAGACGAGCGCGGCCTTTAGCACGACGACGTGCCAGAACCTGACGACCATTTTTAGTAGCCATACGAGCACGGAAGCCGTGAGAACGGTTGCGCTTCAGTACAGACGGTTGAAAAGTGCGTTTCATGGCGATTTCTACCTAAACTTGAATAAATTCACTGACTTTTGCGTATACCCGAACGAGATTCGAACGACTAACGCCTCAGCGTGGGTGATTAAAGAGGCCGGATTGTAATAATTGTACACTCCGGAGTCAATTCTCTTTCCTTATTTCCCGCGTATTTCCGCACGATTTCGCGTGGAAAATGAGCAACGGACGACGCAGGAAGAAGAGCATCACGCGCCGGGTCGAGGATTATACGGTCTCATCAACAAAGCGCAAGGATCGTCCTGGATCTTCGTTAGATCATTTAAGCAAAAAATTGTCTGTTCTCATTAAATTTTCCAATATGCGGGCTAAATCGTGGGGCACTCCCGCCAGGATCGTTTACACTTACCCGGTTTCGGATCTTCCTGTGGATAAATCGGGAAGAATCTGTGAGAAACAGAAGATCTCTGGCTCAGTTTAGGCTATGATCCGCGGTCCCGATCGGGATCCAGCGATCCTGGCCGGGCATAAACACAATATCGTTCAGGTTGTTTCAACGATGGCGTGTATAACCGCAGATAGCGGTTCGCACATCCCCCTCATTGGGTCATGTCGATGTGCGCCAACAATCATGAATATTCAATAGTTTTCTTTTATTGTTCGAGTGGAGTCCGCCGTGTCACTTTCGCTTTGGCAGCAGTGTCTTGCCCGATTGCAGGATGAGTTACCAGCCACAGAATTCAGTATGTGGATCCGCCCGTTGCAGGCGGAACTGAGCGATAACACGCTGGCTTTGTATGCGCCAAACCGTTTTGTGCTCGATTGGGTAAGGGACAAGTACCTTAATAACATCAACGGACTGCTGAATGATTTCTGCGGGTCAGATGCCCCGCAGCTGCGCTTTGAAGTGGGCACAAAGCCGGTCACCCAGACGGTGCGCGAAACCGTAAACGTGGCAGCGCCTGCTCAGGCGGCACCCGCTCCGGCTCCTCGCGTTGCTCCTGCTGCACGTCCGGGTTGGGATAATGTGCCTGCCCCGGCAGAACCGACCTACCGCTCTAACGTTAACGTCAAACACACCTTCGATAACTTCGTGGAAGGTAAATCGAACCAGCTGGCACGCGCGGCGGCTCGCCAGGTGGCAGACAACCCCGGTGGAGCCTATAACCCGCTGTTCCTCTATGGCGGCACGGGTCTGGGTAAAACGCACCTTCTGCACGCGGTGGGTAACGGCATTATGGCGCGCAAGCCAAATGCGAAAGTGGTGTATATGCACTCCGAGCGCTTCGTTCAGGACATGGTAAAGGCCCTGCAAAACAATGCGATCGAAGAGTTTAAACGCTATTATCGTTCTGTTGATGCGCTGCTGATCGATGACATACAGTTCTTTGCGAATAAAGAACGATCGCAGGAGGAGTTTTTCCACACCTTCAATGCGCTGCTGGAAGGTAACCAGCAGATCATTTTGACCTCGGATCGTTATCCAAAAGAGATCAACGGTGTGGAAGATCGTCTGAAATCCCGCTTCGGCTGGGGCCTGACCGTGGCGATCGAGCCGCCGGAACTGGAAACCCGCGTCGCGATCCTGATGAAAAAAGCCGATGAGAACGACATTCGCCTGCCGGGTGAAGTGGCGTTCTTTATTGCCAAGCGTCTGCGTTCCAACGTTCGTGAGCTGGAAGGGGCGCTGAACCGCGTCATCGCCAATGCCAACTTTACCGGCCGCGCGATCACTATCGATTTTGTGCGTGAAGCGCTGCGCGATCTGCTGGCACTGCAGGAAAAACTGGTCACTATCGACAACATTCAGAAGACGGTGGCCGAGTACTACAAAATCAAAGTGGCAGATTTACTGTCTAAACGTCGTTCCCGCTCGGTGGCGCGCCCGCGTCAGATGGCGATGGCGCTGGCAAAGGAGTTAACCAACCACAGTCTGCCGGAGATCGGCGATGCGTTTGGTGGCCGTGACCATACGACCGTGCTGCACGCTTGTCGCAAGATTGAGCAGTTACGCGAAGAAAGCCACGACATAAAAGAAGATTTTTCCAATTTAATCAGAACATTATCATCGTGACGCTATGAAATTTACCGTTGAACGTGAACATTTATTAAAACCGCTGCAACAGGTGAGTGGCCCATTAGGTGGCCGCCCAACGCTGCCTATTCTCGGAAACCTGCTGCTTCAGGTCGCGGACGGTACGCTGTCGCTGACCGGCACAGACCTGGAAATGGAAATGATCGCGCGCGTTACGCTGACTCAGCCGCATGACGCAGGCGCGACCACGGTTCCGGCACGTAAATTCTTTGATATCTGCCGCGGGCTGCCGGAAGGCGCAGAGATCGCGGTGCAGCTGGAAGGCGACCGCATGCTGGTGCGCTCTGGCCGCAGCCGTTTCTCCCTCTCCACGCTGCCTGCTGCGGACTTCCCGAACCTGGACGACTGGCAAAGTGAAGTCGAATTCACCCTGCCGCAGGCGACGATGAAGCGACTGATTGAAGCCACGCAGTTCTCTATGGCGCACCAGGACGTTCGTTACTATTTAAACGGCATGCTGTTCGAAACCGAAGGGGAAGAGCTGCGTACTGTGGCCACCGACGGCCACCGTCTGGCGGTCTGTTCCATGCCAATTGGCGACTCACTACCAAACCATTCGGTGATCGTGCCGCGTAAAGGTGTAATTGAGCTGATGCGTATGCTCGACGGTGGCGACACGCCGCTGCGCGTGCAGATCGGCAGCAACAACATCCGCGCTCACGTGGGCGATTTCGTCTTCACATCCAAGCTGGTTGACGGTCGTTTCCCGGATTATCGCCGCGTATTGCCGAAGAACCCGGACAAAACGCTGGAAGCGGGTTGCGATAGCCTCAAGCAGGCATTTGCCCGTGCGGCCATTCTCTCGAACGAGAAATTCCGCGGTGTACGCCTGTACGTAAGTGAAAACCAGATCAAAATCACCGCCAACAACCCGGAGCAGGAAGAGGCAGAAGAGATTCTGGACGTCACCTACGCCGGGGCTGAGATGGAAATCGGGTTTAACGTCAGCTACGTGCTGGACGTGCTGAATGCACTGAAATGCGAGAACGTTCGCATTCTGCTGACTGACTCCGTTTCGAGCGTACAGATTGAAGATGCCGCATCACAGTCGGCTGCGTATGTTGTTATGCCAATGAGACTGTAATGTCGCTCACCCGTCTGTTGATCCGCGACTTTCGCAATATCGAAAGCGCGGATCTCGCTTTATCCCCTGGCTTTAACTTCCTGGTTGGCGCGAACGGCAGCGGCAAAACCAGCGTGCTTGAAGCCATCTATACGCTCGGCCATGGCCGGGCGTTTCGCAGTTTGCAGATTGGTCGCGTGATTCGCCACGAACAGGAATCCTTTGTCCTGCACGGGCGTTTGCAGGGTGAGGAGCGGGAAACCGCCATTGGCCTGACCAAAGACAAGCAGGGCGACAGCAAGGTGCGCATCGACGGTACCGACGGCCACAAAGTGGCGGAGCTGGCGCTGCTGATGCCGATGCAGCTGATCACGCCGGAGGGGTTTACTTTACTCAACGGCGGCCCCAAATACAGAAGAGCGTTCCTCGACTGGGGATGCTTTCACAACGAAGCCGGTTTCTTTAACGCCTGGAGCAACCTGAAGCGTCTGCTTAAGCAGCGTAACGCCGCATTGCGCCAGGTCACGCGCTACGCCCAGCTGCGCCCGTGGGACATGGAATTAATTCCTCTTGCGGAACAAATCAGCCGCTGGCGTGCCGAATACAGCGCAGGCATCGCCGAAGATATGGCCGACACCTGCAAACAGTTTTTACCTGAATTTTCTCTCACCTTCTCCTTCCAGCGTGGCTGGGAAAAAGAGACGGATTATGCCGAGGTGCTAGAGAGAAACTTCGAGCGCGACCGTATGTTGACCTACACCGCGCACGGCCCGCACAAGGCGGATTTCCGCATTCGTGCTGACGGTGCGCCGGTAGAAGACACCCTGTCGCGCGGGCAGCTCAAGCTCCTGATGTGCGCGCTGCGCCTGGCGCAGGGGGAGTTCCTCACCCGCGAAAGCGGGCGACGCTGCCTGTACCTGATAGATGATTTTGCCTCGGAACTTGACGACGCGCGGCGCGGGCTGCTTGCCAGCCGCCTGAAAGCCACGCAGTCGCAGGTTTTCGTCAGCGCCATTAGCGCTGAACACGTTATGGACATGTCGGACGAAAATTCGAAGATGTTTACCGTGGAAAAGGGTAAAATAACGGATTAACCCAAGTTGAAATGAGCGAGAAACGTTGATGTCGAATTCTTATGACTCCTCCAGTATCAAAGTCCTGAAAGGGCTGGATGCGGTGCGTAAGCGCCCGGGTATGTATATCGGCGATACGGATGACGGCACCGGTCTGCACCACATGGTATTCGAGGTGGTAGATAACGCTATCGACGAAGCGCTCGCGGGTCACTGTAAAGACATTATCGTCACCATCCACGCCGATAACTCTGTTTCCGTACAGGATGACGGCCGTGGTATCCCGACCGGTATCCATCCGGAAGAGGGCGTGTCTGCTGCAGAAGTGATCATGACCGTTCTGCACGCAGGCGGTAAATTTGACGATAACTCCTATAAAGTCTCCGGCGGCCTGCACGGCGTAGGTGTTTCCGTGGTAAACGCCCTGTCGCAGAAACTGGAACTGGTTATCCAGCGCGAAGGCAAAATTCACCGCCAGATCTATCAGCACGGCGTGCCTGAAGCGCCGCTGGCCGTGACCGGCGATACCGAAAAAACCGGTACCATGGTGCGTTTCTGGCCGAGCCTCGAAACCTTCACCAACGTCACCGAATTCGAGTACGACATCCTGGCAAAACGCCTGCGTGAACTGTCGTTCCTGAACTCCGGCGTCTCAATTCGTCTGCGTGACAAACGCGACAACAAAGAAGACCACTTCCACTATGAAGGTGGTATCAAAGCGTTCGTTGAATACCTGAACAAGAACAAAACGCCAATTCACCCAAATATCTTCTATTTCTCTACTGAAAAGGACGGTATCGGCGTGGAAGTGGCTCTGCAGTGGAACGACGGTTTCCAGGAAAACATCTACTGCTTCACCAACAACATTCCACAGCGTGACGGTGGTACGCACCTTGCGGGCTTCCGTGCGGCGATGACCCGTACCCTGAACGCCTACATGGACAAAGAAGGCTACAGTAAAAAAGCGAAAGTCAGCGCCACCGGTGATGACGCCCGTGAAGGCCTGATTGCTGTTGTCTCCGTGAAAGTGCCGGATCCGAAGTTCTCCTCACAGACCAAAGACAAGCTGGTCTCCTCTGAGGTGAAATCGGCGGTTGAACAGCAGATGAACGAACTGCTGAGCGACTACCTGCAGGAAAACCCGAACGACGCGAAAATTGTTGTCGGTAAAATTATCGATGCAGCGCGTGCCCGTGAAGCGGCGCGTAAAGCCCGTGAAATGACCCGCCGTAAAGGCGCGCTGGACTTAGCGGGTCTGCCGGGCAAACTGGCTGACTGCCAGGAACGCGACCCGGCGCTGTCCGAACTGTACCTTGTGGAAGGGGACTCCGCGGGCGGTTCTGCGAAGCAGGGCCGTAACCGTAAGAACCAGGCCATCCTGCCGTTGAAAGGTAAAATCCTCAACGTTGAGAAAGCGCGTTTCGACAAAATGCTCTCTTCTCAGGAAGTGGCGACGCTGATCACCGCGCTGGGCTGCGGCATTGGTCGTGACGAATACAACCCGGACAAGCTGCGCTATCACAGCATCATCATCATGACCGATGCGGACGTCGACGGCTCGCACATCCGTACGCTGCTGTTGACCTTCTTCTACCGTCAGATGCCGGAAATCGTTGAACGCGGCCACGTCTACATTGCACAGCCGCCGCTGTACAAAGTGAAGAAAGGCAAACAGGAACAGTACATCAAAGATGACGACGCGATGGATCAGTACCAAATCGCGATCGCACTTGATGGTGCGACCCTGCATGCGAACTCCAGCGCTCCGGCACTGGCAGGTGAGCCGCTGGAGCGTCTGGTGTCTGAGTTCAACGCCACGCAGAAAATGATTGGTCGTATGGAGCGTCGCTATCCAAAAGCGCTGCTGAAGGAGCTGATCTATCAGCCAACCCTGACTGAAGCCGATCTGAGCAACGAGCAGGCGGTGACCCGCTGGGTGAACGCGCTGGTGAGCGAGCTGAACGAGAAAGAGCAGCACGGTAGCCAGTGGAAGTTCGACGTTCAGCAGAACGCGGCGCAGCAGTTTGAGCCGATTATTCGCGTGCGTACCCACGGCGTCGATACCGATTACCCGCTGGAGCACGAGTTTGTGACCGGCCCGGAATACCGTCGTATCTGCACTCTTGGCGAGAAGCTGCGTGGTCTGATTGAAGACGATGCGTTCATCGAACGTGGCGAACGTCGCCAGCCGGTGGCCAGCTTCGAACAGGCGCTGGAATGGCTGGTGAAAGAGTCCCGTCGCGGCCTCTCAATCCAGCGTTATAAAGGTCTGGGCGAAATGAACCCGGATCAGCTGTGGGAAACCACCATGGATCCGGAAAGCCGTCGCATGCTGCGCGTTACCGTTAAAGACGCGATTGCTGCCGACCAGTTGTTCACGACCCTGATGGGCGATGCGGTTGAACCTCGTCGTGCCTTCATCGAAGAGAATGCGCTGAAAGCGGCGAATATCGATATTTAATCGTTGTTATACAGCACGACTCAGGCCGCGCATTTAGCGCGGCTTTTTTTTTGGCTCAGGCATATCCAGCGACAGCACTGACGGTAAACGGCTGGCAAGCGTATCGATGGCAATTCTGACTCTGAGTGGCAGATGCGGCGTCTGTTGCCAGACTGCATGAACGTCGAAGCGTACGTCCGGCGCCTGCTTTAAAAGCGGGATGAGTTTCCCCTGCTGTATTTCTCTGCGGGCCATCCAGCAGGGCAACCATGCAATGCCGTATCCTGCCAGCGCTGCGTCGCAAATCGCCTGTAAATCATCCATATTGAGGGATGAGCGGGGAGTAAAGGTGTGCGATCTCCCTTCGTTATCCATCAGCTGCCAGGGTAACACTCTGCCTGCCCGCAGATAGTTAATGGCAGTATGGTGGGGTAAATCAGCAACGGTGTCTGGCTGACCGCTTTTTTGCAGATATTCTGGCGCAGCACAGAGCACCATGCGGTGTTCTCCCAGCCTTCTGGCGACCAGAACGCTACTGTCCTGCAGCGTGCCGTTGCGCACCGCCATATCAAACCCTTCCTCTACGAGATCCACCACGCGGTCGCTGAATGACATTTCCAGTTCAAGACCGGGATGTTCCTGCGCCAGTTCTATCAGCAGTGGCGCGACGCACTGGCGACCAAACAGCACCGGCATGGCCACACGCAGGCGGCCGCTGATCTGCTGCTTCCCCGTTTCCAGCAGCGATTCCGCGCCCCTAATCTCGTCCAGCGCGCGCAGGCAGCGCTCGTAAAAAAGCGCCCCGTTATCGGTCAGGCTTTGGCTGCGGGTGGTGCGGTGAAACAGTCGGACCCCCAGCCGCTCTTCCAGGCGAGCGATGCTTTTCCCCACCGCGGAGCGCGACAAATGCAGGCGGATCGCGGCCTGCGCAAAACTGCCCGCCTCCACGGCGGCCACGAAAACGGGAATATCCTTCAGCGTACTGGTCATGGATTGTTTACATTATGGCGTCAATAGTGGGAAAAGTTATCGCCACTGGCAACAAGGAGTCAACGGTAGACTGTCGATACTGAAGCTTATTTAACGGCAGGAGAAAAACGATGGCAGAGACAATGCAACGCTGGTCAATGAACGCTCTCGGACGGGAGAATCTTAAACTCACCCAGGAACCTGTTCCGAAGCCAGGTCCAGGCGAAGTGCGCGTGCGGGTGAATGCCGTTGCGCTCAACTATCGCGATAAAATGGTTATTGAAGGCATGATGCCGATCCCGCTTTCCTTCCCGTTCACACCGGCGTCTGACATGGCCGGCGTGGTGGACAGCATCGGTGAAGGCGTGACGCGTTTTCAACCCGGCGCTCGCGTCATCTCGACGTTCTTCCCGGAGTGGATCGACGGCAGGCCGCAGGCGGATGCCCGTCATTTGCCCTATAAAACGAGCGGAGGGTACTTCCCGGGGATGCTGGCTGAGTACGTGATCGTGAATGAAAACGGGCTGGTGGCCGCTCCGGAAACCCTGGATGACGTTGAGGCCAGCACATTACCTTGTGCAGGGCTAACCGCCTGGTTTGCGCTGGTGGAGCGCGGGAACTTGCGAGCCGGACAATCGGTGCTGGTACAAGGCACCGGCGGGGTGGCGATTTTCGCATTGCAAATTGCAAAAGCACTCGGTGCAGAGGTTTACGTGACTTCGGGGAGTGATGAAAAGCTGGCGCGGGCTAAAAAACTGGGAGCCGATCGGGGTATCAACCGGCTGAAAGGCGACTGGGCTGAAGCGCTTTTAACGCTGACTCAGGATCGCGGCATTGACCACATAATTGAAACCGTGGGGGGAGAAAACCTGCAGCACTCCCTGCGTGCCGTCGCCGTTCATGGACGCATCTCGGTGATTGGCGTGCTGGCCGGGAGCGAGATTACGCTATCAGCGGGTGAGTTGTTGCTGAAATCCCCGGTTATTCAGGGGATTGGTGTCGGGCATCGCCGTGCGCTGGAAGAGTTTGTCCGCGCCGTGGAGGTGACAGGGCTGAAACCGGTCATTGAGCAGCGCTACCGTTTTGACCAGCTGGAGCAGGCGCTGGAACACCTCGATCGCGGCGCGTTTGGTAAAATCGTCCTCACCCGCGAGTGAGTCAACGTTCCCCGGGATTGCGGAAAAAGGGGTTTTCTGTTGCGCAATGTAGCTCTATTTTTGTGTGCTTAATCGCGTTAGCATGAGGTAGCACTCATTTATCCCGGGGACCTCATGGCTATCAAACTCATTGCAATCGATATGGACGGCACGCTGCTGCTGCCAGACCACACTATCTCTCCAGCCGTTAAAAACGCAATCGCCGCGGCGCGCGCAAAGGGCGTGAATGTGGTACTGACCACCGGGCGTCCGTATGCGGGCGTGCACAGCTACCTCAAAGAGCTACACATGAATCAGCCGGGCGATTACTGCATCACCTATAACGGCGCGCTGGTGCAGAAAGCGGCGGATGGCAGCACGGTTGCGCAAACCGCGCTGAATTATGATGACTATCTGTTCCTGGAAAAACTGTCCCGTGAAGTCGGGTCTCACTTCCACGCGCTCGATCGTACAACGCTCTACACCGCTAACCGCGACATCAGCTATTACACCGTGCACGAATCGTATGTCGCCACCATTCCGCTGGTGTTCTGTGAAGCAGAAAAAATGGATCCGAACACTCAGTTCCTGAAAGTGATGATGATCGATGAGCCTGAGATCCTCGATAAAGCCATTGCGCGCATCCCGGCGGAGGTCAAAGAGAAATACACCGTGCTGAAAAGCGCACCGTACTTCCTCGAAATCCTCGATAAACGCGTCAATAAGGGCACCGGCGTGAAGTCGCTTGCCGACGCGCTGGGCATTAAGCCTGAAGAGATCATGGCCCTGGGCGATCAGGAAAACGACATCGCAATGATTGAATACGCGGGTATGGGCGTGGCGATGGAAAACGCCATCCCGTCAGTGAAAGAAGTGGCGAACTTCGTCACCAAATCTAACCTGGAAGACGGCGTGGCTTACGCGATTGAGAAATTTGTCCTGTCTTAGCAGTCGCCCTTAATCATCAGCCTCGGTTATCAACCGGGGCTTTTTTTGGCCCTGAGTTTATTGAATTGTTCTTTTTGTGATCTTGATTGTAGTACAACATTAACTGATTGTACTACATTGTCACCACAGCAAAGGCGAAAGGCCTCACGTTTGTACTGCAAAAGTGAGGCGAAATTCAGCGGTCGCGGTAAAGTAGTGATGGACTTACAGAGCACAAGGACTCTCCATGACTCTCAATAAAACCGATCGCATTGTCATCACGCTGGGTACACAGATTGTGGGTGGCAAATATGTTCCCGGCTCGCCGCTGCCGGCAGAGGCAGAACTGTGTGAGGAGTTTGAAACCTCCCGCAACATCATCCGGGAAGTGTTCCGCTCGCTGATGGCAAAGCGGCTGATTGAAATGAAACGCTATCGCGGCGCGTTTGTTGCCCCGCGTAACCAGTGGAACTACCTCGATACCGATGTTCTGCAGTGGGTACTGGAAAACGATTACGACCCGCGGCTGATTGGCGCCATGAGCGAGGTACGAAACCTGGTAGAACCGGCTATCGCCCGCTGGGCGGCAGAGCGCGCCACCTCAGGTGACCTGGCGCAGATTGAGTCGGCGCTGAACGACATGATCGCCAATAACCAGAATCGTGAGGCATTTAACGAGGCGGATATTCGCTACCACGAGGCGGTACTGCAGTCGGTGCATAACCCGGTGTTACAGCAGCTTAGCGTGGCGATCAGCTCGCTACAGCGAGCAGTATTTGAACGTACCTGGATGGGTGATGAGGCCAATATGCCAAAAACGCTCCAGGAACATAAAGCGCTGTTCGATGCGATACGGCATCAGGACGGCGATGCGGCAGAGCAGGCGGCGCTCACCATGATTGCCAGCTCAACACGAAGGCTGAAGGAAATCACATGACATCACGCTACATCGCAATTGACTGGGGATCGACCAATCTGCGCGCCTGGCTGTACCAGGGCGAGCAGTGCCTGGAGAGCAGGCAATCAGAAGCAGGCGTGACGCGTCTGAACGGAAAATCCCCCGAGGCGGTGTTAGCAGAGGTGACACAAAACTGGCGCGACAGCGCCACGCCCGTGGTGATGGCGGGGATGGTGGGCAGCAACGTGGGCTGGAAAATCGCGCCTTATCTGCCTGTTCCTGCCCTTTTCTCCGCCATTGGCGAGCAGTTAACGTCCGTTGGCGACAATATCTGGATTGTTCCCGGTTTGTGCGTCTCGCGCGACGATAACCAAAACGTGATGCGCGGTGAAGAGACACAGCTGCTCGGTGCGCGCACGCTTTCTCCTTCTTCTGTCTACGTCATGCCCGGCACGCACTGCAAGTGGGTCCAGGCAGATGCAGAGCATATCCACGATTTTCGCACCGTAATGACCGGCGAATTGCACCATTTGTTGCTTAATCATTCGCTGTTGGGGGCCGGTTTACCGGAGCAGGTTCCGTCGCCGGAGGCGTTTGCTGCTGGCCTTGCTCGTGGGATCGCTTCTCCTGATGTTTTGCCGCAACTTTTTGAGGTTCGCGCCTCGCACGTGCTGGGAAATCTCCCGCGCGAGCAGGTCAGCGAGTTTCTTTCTGGCCTGCTGATTGGCGCAGAAGTCGCCAGCATGCGCGAGTTCGTCGGGCGCGAGCAGGCTGTCACGATTGTCGCTGGTGCAGCGCTGACGTCGCGCTACGAGCAGGCGTTTCGCGCGATTGGCCGTGAAGTATCTACGGTATCCGGTGACACGGCATTTCAGGCAGGAATAAGGAGCATCGCTCATGCAGTGGCAAACTAGTCTTCCCCTTATCGCAATCTTGCGCGGCATTACCCCCGACGAGGCGCTGGCGCACGTCGGTGCCGTGATCGACGCCGGATTCGACGCGGTGGAAATCCCGCTCAACTCCCCCGAATGGGAAAAAAGCATTCCGACAGTGGTAGAGGCCTTTGGTGATAAAGCGCTGATTGGTGCTGGAACCGTCTTGCAGCCGGAGCAGGTGGAGAGGCTGGCAAAGATGGGCTGCAAGCTCATCGTCACCCCCAACATCAACCCCGAGGTGATCCGCCGCGCGGTGAGCTATGGGATGACCGTGTGTCCAGGATGCGCGACGGCAACCGAAGCCTTTACCGCCCTCGAGGCGGGTGCGCAGTCGCTCAAAATTTTCCCCTCTTCGGCCTTTGGTCCTGACTATATCAAAGCACTGAAAGCGGTCTTGCCCGCCAGCGTGCCGGTCTTTGCCGTGGGCGGCGTGACGCCAGAAAACCTGGCGCAGTGGATTAACGCCGGTTGTGTGGGCGCGGGGCTGGGCAGCGATCTCTATCGCGCCGGACAGTCCGTTGAGCGTACCGCGCAGCAGGCGGCAGCATTTGTGAAAGCGTATCGAGAGGCAGTGCAATGAAAATAACCAAACTCACCACGTACCGTTTACCCCCGCGCTGGATGTTCCTGAAAATTGAAACCGATGAAGGCGTGGTTGGCTGGGGTGAACCGGTGATAGAAGGGCGCGCGCGCACCGTGGAGGCCGCGGTGCATGAGCTGGGGGAATACCTGATTGGTCAGGATCCGGCACGCATTAACGACCTGTGGCAGGTGATGTACCGGGCGGGCTTTTATCGCGGCGGTCCAATCCTGATGAGCGCCATCGCCGGTATTGACCAGGCGCTGTGGGATATCAAAGGCAAAGTGCTGAATGCCCCGGTCTGGCAGCTGATGGGCGGCCTGGTACGCGACAAAATCAAAGCCTACAGCTGGGTGGGTGGCGACCGTCCTGCGGAAGTGATCGACGGCATTACGCAGCTGCGCAATATCGGCTTCGATACTTTTAAGCTCAACGGCTGTGAAGAGATGGGCGTGATTGACAACTCGCGCGCGGTGGACCGGGCGGTGAATACCGTGGCGCAAATCCGTGAAGCTTTCGGTAACGAGATTGAGTTTGGTCTGGACTTCCACGGACGCGTCAGTGCGCCAATGGCCAAAGTGCTGATTAAAGAGCTGGAGCCCTATCGTCCGCTGTTTATTGAAGAGCCCGTCCTGGCCGAGCAGGCGGAGTACTATCCAAAACTGGCTGAACAGACCCATATTCCTATCGCCGCGGGTGAGCGTATGTTCTCGCGCTTCGAGTTCAAACGCGTGCTGGAGGCAGGCGGTATTGCGATCCTGCAACCGGATCTCTCCCATGCGGGCGGTATCACCGAATGCTACAAAATTGCCGGGATGGCAGAAGCCTACGATGTGGCGCTGGCACCGCACTGTCCGCTGGGGCCCGTTGCGCTGGCGGCCTGCCTGCACATGGATTTTGTCTCCCGCAATGCCGTGTTCCAGGAACAGAGCATGGGTATTCACTATAACAAGGGCGCGGAATTGCTCGACTTTGTGAAAAACAAAGAAGACTTCAGCATGGAAGGCGGTTTCTTCAAACCATTAATGAAGCCGGGCCTTGGCGTAGACATTGACGAAGCCAAAGTCATTGAGCTCAGTAAAAATGCGCCGGACTGGCGTAACCCGCTGTGGCGTCATGAAGATGGCTCCGTAGCCGAGTGGTAAATCGCCGGATGGCGCTACGCTTATCCGGCCTACTCTCTCGTAGGCCCGGTAAGCGAAGCGCCACCGGGCAATAAAAACGTACATACAAAAATATAACCCTCTGTAAATTACAGGGCATGGTGAGCGGCTTCGCTATGCCCAAAATCTGGAGACAGATTGCGATGGATATTCCAGTTACTGCTACAAAGACCGGGCGTCGCCGCTACCTGACGCTAATCATGATCTTTATTACCGTGGTCATTTGCTATGTTGACCGCGCCAACCTTGCTGTGGCCTCGGCCCATATTCAGGAAGAGTTTGGGATCACCAAGGCGGAAATGGGCTACGTCTTCTCGGCGTTCGCCTGGCTCTATACGCTCTGCCAGATCCCGGGCGGCTGGTTCCTCGACCGCGTGGGGTCGCGTTTGACCTATTTCATCGCCATTTTAGGCTGGTCCGTGGCGACCCTGTTCCAGGGCTTCGCGACCGGGCTGATGTCGCTGATTGGCCTGCGTGCTATCACCGGCGTTTTCGAGGCACCTGCGTTCCCCACCAACAACCGTATGGTCACCAGCTGGTTTCCGGAGCATGAACGTGCCTCTGCGGTGGGCTTTTACACCTCCGGGCAGTTTGTCGGCCTGGCGTTCCTGACCCCGCTGTTAATCTGGATCCAGGAGCTGCTAAGCTGGCACTGGGTGTTTATCGTCACCGGTGGGATCGGCATTATCTGGTCCCTGATCTGGTTCAAGGTCTATCAACCGCCGCGTCTGACAAAAAATATCACCAAAGCGGAGCTGGACTACATCCGCGACGGTGGCGGCCTGGTAGACGGCGATGCGCCAGTGAAAAAGGAGGCGCGTCAGCCGCTGACCCGCGCGGACTGGAAGCTGGTCTTCCATCGTAAGCTGGTGGGGGTTTATCTCGGTCAGTTTGCGGTTACGTCGACGCTGTGGTTCTTCCTGACCTGGTTCCCGAATTACCTCACCCAGGAAAAGGGGATTACCGCGCTGAAGGCGGGCTTTATGACCACCGTGCCGTTCCTTGCCGCATTCTTTGGCGTGCTGCTCTCGGGCTGGCTGGCTGATAAGCTGGTCAAAAAAGGCGTCTCATTAGGTGTTGCGCGTAAAACGCCGATTATCTGCGGGCTGCTGATCTCAACCTGTATCATGGGCGCCAACTACACCAACGATCCGGTGTGGATTATGACCCTGATGGCGCTCGCGTTCTTCGGCAACGGTTTTGCCTCTATCACCTGGTCGCTGGTGTCGTCTCTGGCGCCGATGCGTCTGATTGGCCTGACCGGTGGTGTGTTTAACTTCGTCGGTGGACTCGGCGGGATCACTGTGCCGCTGGTCATCGGCTACCTGGCGCAGGACTACGGCTTTGGCCCGGCCCTGGTCTACATCTCCGCCGTGGCGTTGATTGGCGCGCTCTCCTACATCCTGCTGGTCGGCGACGTGAAACGAGTAGGCTAATCCCTTCGGATGTTTTACCCTGATGCGATAACTGCGCATCAGGGTATCCCATGAAACAAATCACCTTTGCTTCCCGCAACCACCAGCTCACCAATACCAATACCTGGACACCGGACAGCCAGTGGCTGGTCTACGATGTGCGCCCGTCCGGGGCATCGTTCACCGGCGAAACCATAGAGCGGGTAAACGTCAGTACGGGCGAGGTTGAGGTGATTTATCGTGCCACGCACGGCGCGCATGTCGGGGTGGTGACCGTTCATCCTGCACAAGACAAATACGTCTTTATCCACGGCCCGAAAAACCCGGATGCAGACTGGCAATACGATTTTCACCATCGCCAGGGCGTGATTGTCCATAACGGCCAGGCGAGCAACCTCGATGCCATGGATATCACCGCGCCCTATACCGCAGGCGCACTCCGTGGCGGCAGCCATGTACACGTCTTTAGCCCGAACGGGCAGTTCGTCAGCTTCACCTATAACGACCATGTGTTGCATGAGCGCGATCCAAAGCTTGATTTACGTAACGTTGGCGTCGCCGCACCGTTTGGCCCGGTCATCCCGCAGGGCAACCATCCTCATGAATATCCGGGCACCTTCTGGAGCGTGCTGGTAAGCCGCACGACGCCGAACCCACAGCCGGGCAGCGATGAGATCAACCGCGCCTATGAAGAGGGCTGGGTGGGCAACGGCAGGCTGGCGTTTATTGGCGATACCCTGTCTGTGAAAGGCGAAAAAGTGCCTGAACTGTTTATTGTCGATCTGCCCAAAGACGAGCAGGGCTGGAAACAGGCAGGCGATGCGCCATTGCAGGGCACGCCAGAGACGATGCCAGCACCGCCTGCTGGCGTGCTGCAGCGCCGTCTGACCTTTACCCATCAAAAGGCGTATCCGGGGCTGGTGAACGTGCCGCGCCACTGGGTGCGCAGCAACCCGCAGGGTACGCAGATTGCTTTTCTGATGCGTGATGATAACGGCATTGTCCAGCTGTGGCTGATCTCACCGGAGGGGGGCGAGCCGCGTCAGTTAACGCATACCGAAAGCGGTATCCAGTCGGCATTCAACTGGCATCCTTCGGGCGACAGTCTGGGATTTGTGCTGGAAAATCGTATCGCCTGCTGCGACGCGCAGACCGGAGAGGTCACGTTTTTGACGTCCGATCACGGCAATCCGCCGTCTGCCGATGCGGTCGTCTTTTCCCCGAACGGGCGCGCTATTGCATGGATGGAGGAGAAAGAGGGTTTCCGCCAGCTGTGGCTAACGGAAACCGCACAGGATTAGCGTCGCGGCATCTCGGCGGGCGGGATAACGGCGTTGGTTGCCAGATTTTGCTGCTCGCTTTTCTCAACGCGCGAGCGTACGGAGCTGTCCGTGCGGAACATATCCCAGGGCAGCAAAAGCGTATCGGCCACTGCCGTGAACGGCATATCGAGGATCACCAGGGATTTGGTGCCCCAGTTCGTGTCATCATCGGAGATCATCGCCGCGCTGGCGCGCGTCCCCGGATATGTTCCTTCTTTACCGCCGGTGTGAGACATCACGCTCGAACACCCGCAAAGTAAAACCACCCCGCTGAACATCGTCAGCTTAATCAGAACATTTTTCATCATCACTCAGTCATCGTTAATGGCACTGCATAGATCTGCAACTCTGGGTTATAGCGAGCCTTGTTGAAAATGAATAGCCCAATAACCCCGCACTGTGGCAGCCATCGCAATTTAACCCTTTGTGCTGTTGTCCCAGTCTAAGCGAGAAGCACAAAAGTGCAAAAAAAAGTGCGAACGTCGCGGTTGAAAACACCGGTTCCAGACCCATTTTAAGAATGTAACCCGATAACGAGCACGCCTGATGGGTGTTCGGGGGGCGCAATGGCCTGTCCATGGTGGAAGGCTAAAATTTCTCGCTGATTTCAGGAGCTTTTATTTATGCGTAACTTCGATCTTTCCCCGCTATACCGTTCTGCAATTGGTTTTGACCGCCTGTTTAATCATTTAGAAAATAACCAAAGCCAGAGCAACGGCTACCCTCCATACAATGTTGAGCTGGTTGATGAAAACCACTACCGCATTGCCATTGCTGTCGCCGGTTTTGCAGAGAGCGAACTGGAGATCACCGCGCAGGACAACCTGCTGGTGGTGAAAGGTTCACATACGGCTGAGCAGAAAGAACGTACCTACCTTTACCAGGGCATTGCCGAGCGCAACTTTGAACGCAAGTTCCAGTTAGCGGAGAACATTCATGTTAAAGGCGCGAACCTGGTCAACGGTCTGCTGTTTATCGAGCTGGAACGTGTGATTCCGGAAGAGAAAAAACCGCGCCGTATCGAAATTAATTAATGCCGCGGGTCGCGTCAGCGGCCCACTCAGAATTGCTTGCCGAACCGGGAGCATATGCGAATCCACAAGGATTTGCAGGAACAACTGTGCACAAAAATAAACTGTGCCGAACTCGCTTCTCAGAAGGAGATTTAGTATGCGTAACTACGATTTATCCCCCCTGCTGCGTCAGTGGATTGGTTTTGACAAACTGGCTAGCGCCCTGCAAAGCACCACTGAGCACCAGACGTTTCCGCCGTACAACATCGAAAAAAGCGACGATAACCACTATCGCATCACGCTGGCGCTGGCCGGGTTCCGCCAGGACGATCTGGATATCCAGCTCGAAGGCACGCGTCTGACCGTGAAAGGGTCGCCGGAAAAACAAGAAACCGAGACCAAATGGCTGCATCAGGGGTTGGTGACTCAGCCGTTTACCCTGAGCTTTACCCTGGCAGATCATATGGAAGTCTCCGGCGCGACCTTTACCAACGGGTTGCTGCATATTGACCTGGTCCGTAACGTGCCGGAAGCCATCGCGCCACAGCGTATCGCCATTAGCGAGCGGCCGGCGCTGAATAGTTAATGCTGTGCGGGCTGGTGCCCTCACCCCCGGCCCTCTCCCACAGGGAGAGGGTGAAAAGTTAAAGCCCTGCCCCGGCAGGGCTTTTTTGTGCGCCATCACCCATACAACGCCCTTCACCTCTGAGAGAATCCTTAACATAACTAAGGTTATGCAAGGAAGTGGATCATGAGTGATATCGCGTTAACCGTCAGCGTGTTGGCCCTGGTCGCTGTTGTTGGATTATGGATTGGCAACATCAAAATCCGTGGCGTCGGGTTTGGGATCGGTGGGGTGCTGTTTGGCGGCATTTTTGTCGGGCACTTTGCTGACAAACTCGGGCTGGTTCTCAGCGCCGATATGCTCCACTTTACGCAGGAGTTCGGCCTGATCCTCTTCGTCTATACCATCGGCATTCAGGTCGGGCCGGGCTTTTTTGCTTCCCTGCGGGTTTCCGGATTACGCCTCAATCTGTTTGCCCTCGGCATCGTCGTAATGGGCGGGCTGGTCACCGCTATCCTGCATAAACTCTTCGCAATTCCGCTGCCCGTGGTGCTGGGCATTTTCTCCGGGGCCGTGACTAACACGCCCGCGTTGGGGGCGGGCCAGCAAATTCTGCGCGATTTAGGTATCGAACCCGGCATTGTCGACCAGATGGGGATGAGCTATGCGATGGCTTATCCGTTCGGGATTTGCGGCATTCTGCTCTCCATGTGGCTGGTTCGGGTGCTCTTTCGCATTAACGTCGACAAAGAGGCGAAGGACCACGAAACCACGCTCACCAACGGCCATATGCCGATCAAAACCATCAACATCCGCGTCGATAACCCCAATCTGAACAACATGGCGATTCAGGACGTGCCGATCCTGAACAGCGCCAATATCATCTGCTCGCGCCTTAAACGTGACGAGATGCTGATGGTGCCCGCGCCTGGCACCATTATCCGGCAAGGCGATCTGCTGCATCTTGTCGGGCAGCCCGGGGATTTAAACAACGCGCGGCTGGTGATTGGTCAGGAAGTGGATACCTCGCTCTCTACCCGCGGCACCGACATGCGCGTGGAGCGTGTGGTGGTAACTAACGAGCACGTTCTGGGCAAGAAAATACGCGATTTGCAGGTAAAAGAACGTTACGACGTGGTTATCTCTCGTCTCAATCGCGCCGGTGTTGAACTGGTCGCCAGCCCGGAAGCCAGCCTGCAGTTCGGCGATATTCTTAACCTGGTCGGGCGTCCGTCGTCCATTGACGCCGTGGCGGATATGGTCGGTAACGCCCAGCAAAAGCTGCAGCAGGTGCAGATGCTGCCGGTGTTCATCGGAATCGGGCTGGGCGTGCTGCTTGGCTCCATTCCGCTGTATATACCGGGGTTCCCGGTGGCCCTCAAGCTGGGTCTGGCGGGCGGGCCGCTGATTATGGCGCTGATCCTTGGGCGAATCGGCTGTGTCGGTAAGCTCTACTGGTTTATGCCGCCGAGCGCCAACCTGGCGCTGCGCGAGCTGGGCATTGTGCTGTTTCTGGCGGTCGTCGGGCTAAAATCCGGTGGCGATTTTGTCGATACCCTGGTCAGGGGGGAAGGGATGAGTTGGGTCGGCTACGGCATCTTCATCACCGCGATCCCGCTGCTGACGGTCGGCATACTGGCGCGAATGTTCGCTAAAATGAACTATCTGACGCTGTGCGGCATGCTGGCGGGGTCAATGACGGATCCACCGGCGCTGGCCTTTGCCAATAGCCTGCACGCCACCAGCGGCGCGGCGGCGCTGTCGTACGCTACGGTCTATCCGCTGGTCATGTTCCTGCGCATCATCACCCCGCAGCTACTGGCGGTGCTGTTCTGGGGGATGAGTTAGCAGGTCGTCCGGGTGGATGCGCCGCAGATGGTAGTCCACCTGGTAATCACTGGTATTTCGGAACATCACGGAATAGTTAAGGAACTCGCCGCTGTCGCTGTAGGAGAGAGAGGTAATACGCAGCAGCGGCGTTTGCTCCGGCAGGTTCATGTAACCAGCGAGTTGTTTATCGGCCAGTACCGGCGTCAGGCTCTCGTAATTGCCGCTGATTGTAATTCCACACTCCTTCTCGATGTAATCAAACTTTGACCCTTCCAGATGCGCCAGCGAGAGGTTGCGAAACAGCTTCACGGGCATAAAGCTGTCCTCCAGCATCAGCGGTTTTCCGTCCACGTAGCGCACCCGGCGGGAAAAGTAGATCCGCTCATCCACCTGGATCCGCAGCTGGCTGGCGATGGCGGGCGGGGCGGGCATCACTTCAAACTGCAACACCTTGCTCTGTACCTCTTTGCCCTGCTGACGCAGTACCTCCACCAGCCCGGTGAGGTTGGTGGTTTCATGATGCACATCTTTGCGTGCTACAAACGTCCCGCTGCCGTGCCGCCGCTCAACCAGCCCCCAACTCACCAGCAGATCCAGCGCCTTGCGAATGGTCATGCGCGCCACGCCAAACTCCTGCGCCAGCGCTTTCTCACCCGGAATGGGGCTGCCGATGTTGTAGTCCGATGAATTCAGCCGTAGCCGTAATCGATCGGCAATGGATTTGTAGATCACCAGTAGACCTCTCTGACCGTATCAGGGCGTGGATTGCATCCTGACATGTCCATATTTACAGCGGAAAGTAGACCTGATTGGTCAAAATAAAACCATGAATGCGATCACGAATCGCAGCGGCACGCCATGTTCGCGCATCAGTAACTTCTTATGCTCACCTCAGGCCAGCACAAAACCATAAAGGCCTCTCTCCCCTACAGGTTGTTACGTGAGGATTTAAAGATGCTCAGTCAAATACAACGTTTTGGTGGTGCCATGTTTACCCCGGTGTTGCTGTTTCCCTTTGCCGGGATCGTGGTGGGAATCGCCATCATGCTTCGCAATCCGCTTTTCGTGGGCGAAGCCTTAACGGCTCCTGATAATCTGTTCGCGCAGATCGTGCACATCATTGAAGAGGGCGGCTGGGCGGTGTTCCGCAATATGCCGCTGATTTTTGCCGTTGGCTTACCGATTGGTCTGGCGAAACAGGCGCAGGGCCGCGCCTGTCTGGCGGTGCTGATCAGCTTCCTGACCTGGAACTACTTCATCAACGCGATGGGGATGACCTGGGGCCACTTCTTTGGCGTCGACTTTTCCGCCGAACCGACGGCGGGAAGCGGCCTGGCGATGATTGCCGGGATCAAAACCCTTGATACCAGCATTATTGGGGCGATTGCGATTTCCGGTATTGTCACTGCGATCCATAACCGCTTTTTCGAGAAACCACTGCCGGTTTTCCTGGGCATTTTCCAGGGCACCTCGTTTGTGGTGATTATCGCGTTTTTCGTCATGATCCCCTGCGCCTGGCTGACACTGCTGGGCTGGCCGAAAGTGCAGATGGGCATTGAGTCCCTGCAGGCGTTCTTACGCTCCGCCGGTGCGCTCGGTGTCTGGGTGTATACCTTCCTGGAACGCATTCTGATCCCAACCGGGCTGCACCACTTCGTCTACGGTCCGTTTATCTTTGGCCCGGCCGCCGTTGAGGGCGGGATCCAGGTCTACTGGGCGCAGCATCTTCAGGCGTTCAGCCAGAGCACGCTGCCGCTGAAAACCCTGTTCCCGGAAGGTGGTTTCGCGCTGCACGGTAACGCTAAGGTGTTTGGATCGGTCGGGATTGCGCTGGCGATCTGGTACACCGCCTCACCAGAAAACCGCGTCAAGGTCGCGGGCCTGCTGATCCCGGCCACGCTTACCGCCGTGCTGGTGGGGATTACCGAACCGCTGGAGTTTACTTTCCTGTTTATCTCGCCGCTGCTGTTTGCCATTCACGCCGTGCTGGCGGCCACCATGGCGACGGTGATGTACACCTTTGGCGTGGTGGGCAACATGGGCGGTGGCCTGCTGGACCAGTTCCTGCCGCAAAACTGGATCCCCATGTTCCATAACCACGCTTCAACGGTATTCACCCAGATCGGCATCGGCGTCTGCTTTACCGGCCTTTACTTCGTGGTCTTCAAAACGCTGATTGAGCGTCTGAACCTCAAAACCCCGGGTCGTGAAGAGAGTGAAATCAAACTCTACAGCAAGGCGGACTATAAGGCGGCGCGCGGACAAACCACCGCCCCGGCTGCCGCCAGCCAGCAGGTCGGCCAAGCCGCCGGATTCCTGCAGGCGCTGGGCGGCGCGGCCAACATCGAAAGCATCAACAACTGCGCCACCCGCTTGCGTATCGCGCTGGTCGACATGGCGCAAACCCAAAGCGATGAGGTGTTCAAAGCCCTCGGCGCACACGGCGTAGTGCGACGCGGCAACGGCATACAGGTGATCGTTGGCCTGCACGTTCCGCAGGTGCGCGACCAGCTGGAATCGCTGATGAAAACCCCTTTAACGAATGAACAAACCACCCTGACAGAGGCTATATCATGAAAAAATTCTCAGTTGTCATTGCAGGCGGCGGCAGCACCTTTACGCCTGGTATCGTCCTGATGCTGTTAGCCAACCGTGACCGTTTCCCGCTGCGTGCCCTGAAGTTTTATGACAACGATGGTGCACGTCAGGAAACCATCGCCGAGGCGTGCAAAATTATCCTTAAGGAACAGGCACCGGAGATTGAGTTTAGTTACACCACCGATCCAAAAGCGGCGTTTACCGATGTGGATTTCGTGATGGCGCACATCCGCGTGGGCAAATACCCGATGCGTGAAAAAGACGAGAAAATTCCGCTGCGTCACGGTGTGCTGGGTCAGGAAACCTGCGGCCCGGGTGGGATCTCTTACGGCATGCGCTCCATCGGCGGCGTGCTGGAACTGGTGGATTATATGGAGCAGTACTCCCCGAACGCGTGGATGCTGAACTACTCCAACCCGGCGGCGATTGTGGCGGAAGCGACGCGCCGCCTGCGTCCGCATGCCAAAATTCTCAACATCTGCGATATGCCAATCGGTATCGAAGGGCGCATGGCGCAGATTGTGGGCCTGAAAGACCGCAAACAGATGCGCGTGCGTTACTACGGCCTGAACCACTTCGGCTGGTGGACATCGATTGAAGATCTGAACGGTAACGATCTGATGCCGAAACTGCGCGAATACGTGGCGAAACACGGCTATGTTCCGCCTTCGGAAGATGCGCATACCGAAGCGAGCTGGAACGATACCTTCGCCAAAGCCAAAGACGTGCAGGCGCTCGATCCAGATACCATGCCAAACACCTATCTGAAGTATTACCTGTTCCCGGACTACGTGGTCGCGCACGCCAACCCGGAGCGGACCCGCGCCAATGAAGTTATGGATCACCGTGAGAAGCATGTATTCAGTTCGTGCCGGGCGATTATAGAAGCCGGAAAATCCTCTGCCGGGGAGCTGGAGATCGACGAACATGCCTCGTACATCGTCGATCTGGCGACGGCGATTGCCTTTAATACCCAGGAGCGGATGCTGCTGATTGTGCCAAACAACGGGGCCATTCATAACTTCGATGCCGACGCGATGGTGGAAATTCCGTGTCTGGTGGGCCATAACGGGCCGGAGCCTCTCACCGTGGGCGATATCCCGCACTTCCAGAAAGGGCTGATGAGCCAGCAGGTGGCGGTGGAAAAACTGGTGGTGGATGCCTGGGAGCAACGCTCGTACCAGAAACTCTGGCAGGCAATCACCCTGTCAAAAACCGTACCGAGCGCGTCGGTCGCGAAAGCGATTCTGGATGACCTGATCGAGGCCAATAAGGATTACTGGCCAGAGCTGCATTAACTCTCCTGACCGGCATCGCCTGATGCCGGTCTCCTTGTCCTGGCCGATTTACGCTATGCTGAAGCCTGCCTGCAGCATGACAAGGAGCCTTCATGAAAATTTCCCGCCTCGGTGAAGCCCCGGACTACCGCTTCTCGCTGGCCAATGAACGTACATATCTGGCGTGGATCCGTACCGCGCTGGGCTTTCTGGCCGCCGGCGTCGGTCTTGATCAGCTCGCGCCCGATTTCGCCACGCCGTTGATTCGTGAAGTGCTGGCGCTGCTGCTGTGCCTGTTTGCGGGCGTACTGGCGATTTACGGCTATCTGCGCTGGCTGCGTAACGAAAAGGCGATGCGCCTGAAGCAGGATCTGCCCTATACGCGTGGGTTACTGATCATCAGTGCGATTTTGCTGACAGTGGCGGGCGTGGTGATGGTGCTGGTGGTGTATGGCGGATAGTCGCAAAGCGCGGCGCGAAGCGGACCCCGGCCTGCAGCCGGAGCGGACGTCGCTGGCGTGGCTGCGCACGCTGCTGGGGTATGGCGCGCTGATTGCCCTGGCGATTAAGCACAACTGGCACCGCACGGGGCTACCCTTCTGGATCTCACTGATTGTGCTGGCGCTGGTGGCCATCATTTTATGGCGCTATACCCGCAGCCGTAACGTGATGGACGTGGCGCAGGACGATTTTGTGCAGCCGAAGGCGGTGCGGGATAAGTTCCTCATCGCCCTGGCCGTGCTGTCGCTATCACTGCTGTTTGCGGTAACTCACATTCAACAAATTGTGCACCTGTAGGCCGGGTAAGGCGCAGCCGCCACCCGGCATAATTACTTCCCTTTCGCCAGATACTTCGCCATCTCGTCTTCCGGCACCATGCCGCCGCCGGTCGCCCACACCAGATGGGTGACGTTGGCATCAGCCTGAACACGCAGCGGCCCGGCCATGCCCGCCAGCGCCGATGGCTCCAGACGAATCCCTTCCTCCTGCGCCAGCCAGCCGAGCATGTCGTACATGCTTTGATCGGAAAGGGTATAGAACCCGTCGAGCAGACGTTCCATCGCGCGGCCGACGAAGCCCGACGCGCGTCCGACCGCCAGCCCGTCCGCTGCCGTCACGTTGTCGATACCCAGATCCTGCACGGCAATCTCATCGTGCAGGCCGGTATAAACCCCCAGCAGCATGCACGGGGAGTGCGTGGGCTCGGCAAAGAAGCAGTGAACGTTGTCGCCAAACGCCAGCTTCAGACCAAACGCCACACCGCCAGGCCCCCCGCCAACGCCGCACGGCAGATAGACATACAGCGGGTGCTCTGCATCCACCACACGGCCCTGTTCGGCAAACTGCGCCTTCAGGCGCTCGCCGGCAACGGCATAGCCCAGGAACAGGGTGCGAGAGTTTTCATCGTCGATAAAGAAGCAGTTCGGGTCGTTTTCCGCCGCTTTTCGCCCTTGTTCCACCGCCACGCCATAATCCTGCTCATATTCCACGACGGTAACGCCATGGCTGCGCAGTTTGGCTTTCTTCCACTCGCGGGCGTCGGCGGACATATGTACCGTCACCTTAAAGCCGATGCGTGCGCTCATGATGCCGATGGACATCCCCAGGTTGCCGGTTGAACCCACCGCAATGCTGTACTGGCTAAAGAAGTCTTTAAAGCGCGGTTCCAGCAGGATGCTGTAGTCATCATCAGTGCTCAGCAATCCCGCTTCCAGCGCCAGTTTTTCCGCGTGGGTCAGCACCTCGTAGATGCCGCCACGCGCTTTAATCGAGCCGGAGATGGGCAGATGACTGTCTTTTTTCAGCAGCAGCGTTCCGGGAAGAGCCTTGCCAGATTCTCTCTCCAGCCGTTTTTTCATGGCCGGAATAGCAACCAGCTCAGATTCGATAATCCCGCCCGTTGCCGCGGTTTCCGGGAAGGCTTTCGCCAGATACGGCGCGAAGCGGTTGAGGCGCGCATGCGCGTCGTCCACGTCGGCTTTGGTCAGCCCGACATAGGGCAGCCCTTCTGCAAGCGAAGTGGTTCGCGGGTTAAGCCACGTTGTCTCTTTCAGAGCCATCAGATCCTCAACCAGAGGAAACTGTGCGGTTAAAGCAGTGATAGTTGCGTTTTCCATAATACGTCTCGTCGCGCTCAGATAATGAAAGAAAGTAGGAATGTGCCGCCAAGTGCAAGCACCGAGGCGATAAACGTCGCCGTCGTATAGTATTTGAAGGTCTCATTCAGGGTCGCGCCGCAGTATTGCTTGACCAGCCAGAAGAGCGAATCGGACACGATCGTGCAGCCAATAGCGCCGGAACCGATGGCAATGGTGATGATCTCCGGGCTTATATTCGGGTAGAGCGGTAGCATCGGCGCGAGAAACGGGTGAAACTTCAGTTTTACGATGGTTAAAACAATCAACACAATGCTGACAAGCAGCGTTACCACAACCCAGACCGGCGATCCCATATCTCACCTCACCCTTATGTCATCTGTGGGTATTGGACGAAAAAACGGCGTGAGCTGACAAACGATAAAAATTGCCGTTCAGGTGAGCCAGATTGGATCAACTGAGTGACTGAACTCAAAAAAGCGCACTTATTTCGCTGTTGGTTCACATAAATTCATGCCTGGGCGGTATGCTGGGCGCAGAAATAACGTGTGAGAATTGTGATGACCGATGCGAATGAAGTCAGAAGCCGGCTGCTAAATGGCTGGCAACTGTCAAAAATGTACACTTTTGAAGTGGCTGCCCGGCATGAATCCTTCGCGCTGGCGGCGGCGGAACTGTCGCTCAGCCCCAGCGCGGTGAGCCACCGCATTAACCTGCTGGAAGAGGAGCTGGGCATTCAGCTGTTTGTCCGCTCGCACCGTAAAGTTGAGCTGACGCAGGAGGGAAAGCGCGTTTACTGGACCCTAAAATCATCCCTCGACACCCTGAATCAGGAGATCCTGGATATTAAAAACCAGGCGCTGTCCGGTACGCTGACGGTGTATTCCCGGCCGTCAATCGCCCAGTGCTGGCTCGTCCCCATGCTGGGGGATTTTACCCGCCGCTATCCGTCGATATCTCTCACCATTCTCACCGGTAATGAGTACGTCAATATGCAGCGAACCGGCGTCGATCTGGCCATCTATTTCGACGATACGCCACCAAACTACCTTTCTCATCACTTCTTGATGGACGAGGAGATTTTGCCCGTCTGCTCGCCCGCATATGCCCGCGAGCATGCGCTGTTGAAAAACCCCGATAACCTCAGCCACTGCACGTTACTGCACGACCGTCAGGCCTGGAGTAATGATTCCGGTACGGATGAGTGGCTCAGCTGGGCGCAGCATTTTGCGATGAATATGCCGTCATCATCGGGTATTGGCTTCGATCGTTCCGATTTAGCGATAGTGGCAGCCATGAATCATGTGGGCGTGGCGATGGGGAGAAAGCGGCTGGTGCAAAAGCGCCTTGAGCGGGGCGAGCTTATCGCCCCGTTTGGCAACAAGACCCTCAAATGCCATCAGCACTATTACATCTCAACGCTTACCGGCCGTCAGTGGCCGAAAATTGACGCCTTTATTGGCTGGCTAAGAGAACTGGCAGGCTGAAGAATTATTACGCTTTGGCGCTACACCAAATACAAAAAAGCGTGCTAAATACAGGTAATGCTTTTGATTTATCCAGGGTAAGCCGTGTTAAAGCCTCTTATTGCGACCGCGTTACTTCTCTCTTCCGGCTGGGCGATAGCCGCCGAGCCGCCGCTGACGGCTGCGCTTTATGCACAAAAGCTGGGTGTGGGTATGGACGTGGACTGGGCGCGCACCGAGCGCGGGATACGGGAATTCGACCCGCTGGTGGTACGCGACTTTCGCGCGAAAGGCATCAGCCATGTGCGTATTCGCGTGGCCGATGAGCCGACCGAAGCACGGCTGATCCATCTGCGTAAGCTGGTGGAAGCCTGCGAGCAGTACGGCGTGATCCCGATTATCGCGTATCAGGCGGACAGCTATAAAAACGATCCGAAAGCCGATAACGAAAAAGAGGTTACCGACTGGTGGATTGCCGTGGCGCACTATTTCGGCAAACGTTCGCCGCTGCTGGGCTTTGACCTGATTTATGAGCCTGCTGACAAGCTCAACCACAACGCAGCCTCGCTCAACCGGGTGTATGAGAAAACCATTAAGGTCATCCACAGCATTGATGCGGACCGGATGATCTTCATCGCTCCCCGCCTGCGTGCGGCCCCCGAAGATCTCCCCAGCCTCAAGCTGCCTGCGCACAGCCAAAACTTCCTGCTGGCGGAGTGGCATATCTTTCCGTGGGGGCCGCTGAAAAATAACGGCAAATACCCGTGGACCTCCGGTACGGCGGCGGAGAAAGCGGCGATTCACAATCGCATCGCGACGGCGCTGCGCTGGCAACAAAAAACCGGACACGTCAGCTGGGTCGGGGGCTGGGGCGTGGGGGAGTCAAACCGCTTTACACCCACCGCGTCGCAAATGGCCTTTGCCACGTTTATGGCCTGTGAGCTGCAAAAGGCGAAAATACCCTACGCGATTAACGCCGATTTCCAGTTTTATGACGGAGAGGAGGGGGCCTGGCGGCCAGCGCCAGAGCCGCTGCTGGAGGCGATGATTGCCCCGGCGTGTGAAAAGCCCGGCGAGAAGCCGGGCCATCATGCGGTTAAACAGGCTGCTCGTGGTGGGGAACACGCGACGCCAGCGGCAGCCAGCACAGCAAAATCAGTAGCCCCATCAGCGTCATCAGTAAACCCAAACTAGCCTGCCCGGTTTGCGGCATCATGGCGGAGAGCCAGGCCAGCGCGCCGGAACCGATGTTTTGCAAACCGCCCACCAGTGCACCCGCCGTACCTGCGAGGAACGGGAACGGCTCCATGGCGCCGCTGGTGGCAAGCGGGAACAGCATCCCCGCGCCGAAGAAGAACAGCGCCGCCGGGATCAGCAGCGTCCAGACGGTTATTACGCCAAACAGACCCGGGATCCACATCATCAGGCCAGCCAGCAGGCAGCTGATAACAGACTGCCACATCAGCGTTGAGAAGCGTTTGTTCTGACGTCCGGCGAACCAGGCCCCAAAGAACGCCGCCGGGATCGGCAGGATAAACAGAATACTTACCACCATGCTGCTCAGGCCAAGCCCCGCTCCCAGCAGCACGCCGGAGCAGGCTTCGAACACCGCAATGCCCGCCAGACCGCCGATCAGCATCAGCAGGTAACAGGTAAAAGCCCCGTTGCCGAACAGCGTTTTGTAACTGGCGAGAAGCTTCGTGCGCGGTGCGTCCTGGGGACGGGTTTCCGGCATCCAGCGCGCCATACTGAAGGTGACAATCACGCACAGCACCAGCAGGAAGGCATAGCAGGCGCGCCAGGACCACATTGTGTCCAGCAGGCCGCCAATCAGCGGTGCCAGCAGCGGGCTGACCAGAATACCCATATTCAACAGGCTGTTGGCATGGCGGAGTTGCGTGCCCTGATACATATCGCGCGGTAAGGTACGCGCCATCACCCCACCGACGCCCGTGCCTACCCCCTGCAGCGCGCTGGCGGCAATCAGTACGGTCAGGCTATGGGTGGTAATAGCAATCACCGTCGCGACCATGAAAATGCACATGCCGGTCAGAATGACCGGACGGCGGCCAATGCGGTCGGATAATGGCCCGTAGAACAGCTGCGAAACGCCATAGGTCAGCAGGTAGGCGGCCATCACGCTTTGTACCGCGCCCTCGCGGACGTTAAGTTCCTTTGCCATGTCGGCAATCGCCGGAATGTAGATGGTTTGCGCCATCTGACCGACGGCCACCAGTAACACCAGCATCAACAATAAGTTAACGTTCCTTTGTTTTTTCATGTCGCTGAATACTTTTGCCAAAAGAGAAAAATGAAGAATAAGTGACTACGCATTCCCATAAATGCGCGAGGAATCTACCACAAAGAGATGAAAAATTAAGCATTGTCATGATGAATGAAGAAGAGGATTAAGGCAGGTTTTGTAAACAAGAACGGCAACTAATGTTGCCAGTGAATTACGCCAGACGCAGCAGGATCGCACCGGCTGCAATACCCAACGCGGCAGCGATACGCAGACCGGCAACCTTTTCTTTTAAAAGCACAAATGCGATCAGCGCACCGAAGAGTATGGAGGTTTCACGCAGCGCAGCGACAACCGCCAGCGGAGCCTGCGTCATCGCCCATAAGGCCAGGCCATACGAGCCCATGGTTCCCACCCCGCCGAGCAACCCCTTTTTCCAGTGCAAACGCAGGTAGCTGGAAGCTTCGCGGCGTCGCGCCACCATTGCCCAGCACAGCAGGCAGAAGCCGTTCATAAAGAAGGTCCACAGCGTATAGCCCAGCGCGGTATCCGATAAACGTACGCCCGTTCCGTCCACCAGCGTATAGCCGGCGATAAAGCAGGCGTTCAGCAGTGCCAGCCAGATCCCCTTGCGGGACTGCAATCGGCCATTTATCGCCATCGCGAGGATCGACAGGCAGATTACTCCGATGCCCGCCCAGGCGAGCCAGGAGAGGCTATCCCCGAGCACCAGCACGCTGATCAGCGCCACCAGCAGTGGGGCTGTTCCGCGCATCAGCGGATAGGTCTGGCTCATGTCTGAGACCTGATACGTCTTCGCCACCAGTACCGTGTACACCACCTGCAGCGCGCAAGAGACCACTAAAAATGGCCAGCTGGCTACGGAGGGTTGAGGAGAAAATGGCAATAAAACCAGTGCAATGAGCGTGGCGGAGCCGCTAACGCTGATCGCCGAGTAAAGCTTATCCGTTCCGGCTTTGACGATGGCGTTCCAGCTGGCATGCAGCAGTGCGGCGAACAGCAAAATACAGAAAACGGAGAGGGTCATGGCGTCTTTGGCGGTGAATTGTCACTCAACTGTAACATTCACGACCTGATGTCGCCAGCCAGCTACACCGCGCAAAAGAGACGATGGGTGACCCGTGGCTCGTCTGACACCAGCCTGAAGCCTGCCCGACGGTAGAAGCCGCAGGCCGTATCGGGTGCATGGGTATTGAGGAAATCAAACCAGATGCTGGCATCGGCCATTACCACCGTTAACAGCTGTTTACCAATGCCCAGACCGCGGCACTTCTCGCTGACATAAAGATGGCGAATACGTCCGGCACGCGGCTGCTGGCTGAACGGATCGCGGTTAAGGCCGCAGACGCCCACCAGCTTGCCGTTTAAAAAGGCACCCAGCAGCTTTTCACCCGGCGCGTTAAAGCGGTTTTCACCACGCTGCCAGTTCTCTTCCAGCCTGCGCAGCATATTGAAATTCGCCGCGATGCTTTCGGCTTTCAGCGCGATATACCCGGGCTCTTCCGGCGTGATGGGTTCAATTAACAGACGCGACATAGCATTCCCTCGTTATTAAAGAGGGGCGGTTGCCCGCCCCTCTCAGGTGCGACTTGAACCTGAATCACCGAAGGTATTTCAGGACAGCATCAAGCAGTTGCAGAACAGCAACAATGAGTTTGAGGATAAGTATCACCATATCCACTACGCTCATACGCGTCTCCTTTTGGTAAAAAGGAGCACGATGCTGGCGTACCTTTCCGCCGCCTGTTGCCAGCACCTCGATTGACGTAACACAGTGTGCTCACTTCAGAGGGTTAAGGCACTGACGGCACCACCCGTTTCAGCCAGGACTTCGTTGCGCCGGTAGAACTGCGGCCCCCTCGCTCACTGCGAACATCCTCAGTATAGATAAATACTGTATGCATGAACAGTATTTTGTGGACAAAATTCGAAACCCATTCCATACTCAAAAACGTCAAAATCCGTGCCGGAATTGCGCGTTCGTCTTCGATCGCATATACTTCGTGCGTTGACGTAACACAGTGTGTTCTGCGGCAACCAACCGCAAAACCCTGAAAAAACCTCGCTCCGGCGGGGTTTTTTGTTTTCTGCTTTCTGTACCGAACGGGATGCTTGTTGACTTATTGGCAATGACTGCTATTGTTGCCATAATGGCAACGGACGCGGCAGGCATGCAGTATGCATTTAATCTCGATGAAGGCAATTTTGGATGCGGTTATCCAGTTTCCGCAGCACAGGGAAGAACTCCTCGTTTTGGGACGCACTCTTGAGAAGAGTCATTGCCCAACACCTGCTGCGTTAAAAAAACTATTTCCGACGCTGGATAACTTCAAGTATCTGGATAAGCATTATGTTATTGATATTGCGAACAACAATCTTAGGGTAGTGGCTCTCATATTCTTTGAAAGCCAAAAGTTTTATGTGCGCCATGTTTTTACTCATAAGGAATATGACCGTTTTACGGAAAAACATCGCACTAAGGGGAAGAAATGATGATCGTCGCTGATGCAATGAAAGCTACGCATGCCCTTGTTGAGGCCGTTCCTCTATTGGGAGAGCAGCCGAGCGAGAAAGATTATAACGATGCACTGGAGTTGGTTGAGTATCTGCTTATTAACGAACCTAATAGCCCATTGCTGGATATCGTGTGCGCCAGAATCAGCCGTTACGAAGCCAATCGGCCAGAGATCGTCGCGTTACGCAAGGAGATGGAACTCGTGCCTGTCGGTATCGCGGTTTTAAGAACCTTGATGGATCAGTATAAACTGACAACATCTGATTTTCAGGATGAAATTGGTAGTAAATCAATGGTTTCAAGGGTTCTGAATGGTCAGCGACAGCTTACTCTGAACCACATTAAAAAGCTGGCGTCCAGATTTGGTGTTTCACCAGCACTATTTATTGAATAAGGCAAAACGGCTTTTTTGCTTTCATCACCCAACAAACGAAACGTGATCCCTGACGCATTTTTGCGCAGATGAAAATATTTCCATTGTCACGCCCGAAAACCTGTGTTTGTATAAATTCAATCAATGATTCCAAACACAGGTCCCCCATGACTGCATCCATGAACACCGCGACCCTACTAAAAACTGCGCAACCAGCCGCAGTGGTCGTCGTGCGTGTGGTGGTGGTCGTCGGCAATGCGCCGTAGGGACTGGATCAACACACGAATCCAAAACCCCGCCGGCGCAAACCGGGCGGGGTTTTTCGTTTAGGACCCCTCCCGGATACGCTAAGTAGTTCGGGTTGCAGCCAACGCATCTGCAACCTGAAATACGACGCGTAAAGCTGGCTCAGAAGAAAAGGACTGGAGCATGGCAAGTTCGGGCACAACATCCACCAAGACGCGTTTTACAGGCGCGCAGCTGATTGTTCATTTACTGGAACGACAGGGCATTACCACGGTTGCGGGTATTCCGGGCGGTACGGTGCTGCCGCTGTATGACGCGTTAAGCCAAAGCACGCAGATCCGCCACGTGCTGGCGCGTCACGAGCAGGGCGCGGGTTTTATCGCTCAGGGCATGGCACGTACGCAGGGTAAACCGGCAGTCTGTATGGCCTGTAGCGGTCCGGGGGCGACCAACCTGGTAACCGCCATCGCCGACGCGCGTCTCGACTCCATTCCGCTGATTTGCATTACCGGCCAGGTGCCGTCCTCAATGATCGGTACCGATGCGTTTCAGGAAGTGGATACCTACGGCATCTCTATCCCCATCACCAAACATAACTATTTAGTTCGCGATATTACCGAGCTTCCTCAGGTTATCAGCGATGCGTTCCGCATTGCGCAGTCCGGTCGTCCTGGCCCGGTGTGGATAGATATTCCTAAGGATGTCCAGACCGCAGAAATTGAGATCGACGTCCTGCCGGAGCCGGGCGAGCGGGCACCTGCGCCAGAATTCAGCGCAGAGAGCGTGCGCGATGCCGCGGCCATGATCAACGCCGCTAAACGTCCGGTGCTCTATCTGGGCGGCGGGGCAATCAATGCCGCAGATGAAATCCGTCAGTTCGCTGAAAAAGCCAACCTGCCTACCACCATGACCCTGATGGCGCTCGGCATGCTGCCTAAAGCACACCCGCTGTCATTAGGAATGCTGGGCATGCACGGCGCACGCAGCACCAACTACATCCTGCAAGAGGCGGATTTGCTGATTGTGATGGGCGCGCGTTTTGATGACCGGGCGATTGGTAAAACTGAGCAGTTCTGCCCGAACGCAAAAATCATTCACGTGGATATCGACCGCGCCGAGCTGGGTAAAATCAAACAACCGCACGTGGCGATTCAGGGAGACGTGGCCGACGTGCTGGCACAGCTGATCCCGCAAACGGACGCAACTGACCGCGCCGACTGGCGTCAGATGGTGGCGGATCTGCAACGCGAGTTCCCGGGCGCGATCCCAACCGAAGGCGACCCGCTGAGCCACTACGGGCTGATTAACGCCGTGGCCGCCTGCGTGGACGACAGCGCGATTATTACCACCGACGTTGGGCAGCACCAGATGTGGACCGCCCAGGCCTATCCGCTGAACCGTCCGCGTCAGTGGCTGACCTCCGGCGGCCTGGGAACCATGGGCTTTGGTCTGCCTGCGGCAGTGGGTGCGGCGCTGGCGAACCCGGACCGCAAGGTGATCTGTTTCTCCGGTGACGGCAGCCTGATGATGAACATTCAGGAGATGGCCACCGCGGCCGAAAATCAGTTAGACGTTAAAATCATCCTGATGAACAACGAGGCGCTGGGGCTGGTACACCAGCAGCAGAGCCTGTTCTACAAGCAGGGGGTGTTTGCGGCAACCTATCCGGGGATGATTAACTTTATGCAAATTGCCGCCGGTTTTGGCCTGCATACCTGTGATCTGAACGCAGAAGAGGACGTCCACGCAGCGCTGCAGGCGGCGATCTCTCGTCCGGGCCCGGCGCTGATCCACGTCCGTATCGACCCTGAACAAAAAGTGTATCCGATGGTGCCGCCGGGTGCGGCAAATACTGAGATGGTGGGGGAATAAGCCATGCAGAAACAACATGAAAACGTCATTCTGGAACTCACCGTCCGCAACCACCCTGGCGTCATGACCCACGTCTGCGGGCTGTTTGCCCGTCGCGCGTTTAACGTCGAAGGCATTCTCTGTCTGCCGATTCAGGGCAGCGAGCACAGCCGCATCTGGCTACTGGTCAATGACGATCAGCGTCTGGAGCAGATGATGGCCCAGATCGACAAGCTGGAAGACGTCACCAGAGTGGCGCGCAACCAGTCCGATCCCACCATGTTTAACAAAATTGCGGTGTTCTTCGAATAGATCGCTTAAGGTAAACGTCTTTCGCTCTTGTAGGCCGGATAAGCGCAGCGCCATCCGGCGTTTTCAGACCGCAGGAACAGACATGACCACCATCGCTCTCATCGACGACCACCTTATCGTTCGCTCCGGCTTTGCCCAGCTTTTAAACCTCGAACCGGATTTTCAGGTGGTGGCAGAGTTCGGCTCGGGGCGCGAGGCGCTGGCAGGCCTGCCGGGGCGTGGCGTACAGGTCTGTATCTGTGACATCTCAATGCCGGATCTCTCCGGGCTGGAGCTGCTAAGTCAGTTACCGAAAGGGATGGCGATTATCATGCTCACGGTTCATGACAGCCCGGCGCTGGTGGAGCAGGCGCTCAACGCGGGGGCGCGCGGATTTCTCTCTAAACGCTGTAGCCCGGACGAGCTGATCGCCGCTGTGCGCACCGTCTCGACGGGCGGCTGCTACCTGACGCCGGATATCGCCCTCAAGCTGGCGGCCGGACGTCAGGATCCGCTTACCCGGCGTGAGCGTCAGGTGGCAGAAAAACTCGCGCAGGGGATGGCGGTGAAAGAGATTGCCGCCGAACTGGGTTTGTCGCCCAAAACCGTGCACGTTCACCGCGCCAACCTGATGGAAAAACTCGGCGTCAGCAACGATGTCGAGCTGGCGCGCCGTATGTTCGATAGCTGGCAATGAACCCGCTGATTTCGCGGCTGATCGCCGTTGTTGCCAGCTTTTTTATCTTCTCTGCCGCCTGGTTCTGCCTGTGGAGCATCAGCCTGCATCTGGTGGAACGCCCGGAGCTGGCGGTGCTGCTGTTTCCCTTTGGCCTGCGTCTGGGGCTGATGTTGCAATGCCCGCGCGGCTACTGGCCGGTTTTGTTGGGCGCAGAGTGGCTGATGCTGATCTGGTTGTCGCAGGAGGTCGCCCTCGCGCATCTGCCCTTATTGATGACCGGAAGCCTGCTCACGCTCCTCCCGGTTGCGTTGATTTCCCGCTATCGTCACCAGCGCGACTGGCGCACGCTGCTGCGCCAGGGGGCGGCGCTGATTGCTGCCGCGCTGCTGCAATCCCTGCCGTGGGTAGGCGAAAAGGAGATGCTTAACGCCCTGCTGCTGACCCTGACCGGCGGCCTGACGCTGGCACCCACCTGTCTGGTTTTCTGGCACTATCTCACCAGCACTGTCTGGCAGCCGCTCGGGCCATCGCTGGTCTCCCAGCCGGTTAACTGGCGCGCCCGGCATCTCATCTGGTATCTGCTGCTGTTTGTGGTGAGCCTGTGGCTGCAGCTTGGCCTGCCTGCTGAGCTTTCCCGTTTTACCCCGTTTTGTCTGGCGCTGCCGATCATTGCTCTCGCCTGGCATTACGGCTGGCAGGGGGCGTTGATCGCCACACTGATGAACGCCATCGCGCTGATTGCCAGCCAGACCTGGCACGATCACCCGGTCGATTTACTGCTCTCTCTGCTGGCGCAGAGCTTGACCGGGCTGCTGCTCGGGGCAGGTATTCAGCGCCTGCGTGAGCTGAACCAGTCCCTGCAAACCGAACTGTCGCGCAATCGCCGCCTGGCAGAACGCTTGCTGGAGACCGAAGAGAGCGTGCGCCAGGAGGTAGCGCGCGAACTGCATGACGACATCGGCCAGACCATTACCGCCATTCGCACCCAGGCGGGTATCGTCCAGCGTCTGGCGGCGGAAAACGCCGGAGTGAAGCAGGGCGGGGCGCATATCGAACAGCTCTCTCTTGGCGTGTACGATTCGGTGCGTCGCCTGCTGGGCAGGCTCCGTCCGCGCCAGCTGGACGATCTCTCTCTGGAACAGGCGGTGCGCTCCCTGATGCGCGAGATGGAGCTGGAAAGCCGCGGAATTGTCAGCCATCTCGACTGGCGCATTGATGAATCATTGCTGAGTGAAGGCCAGCGCGTCACGCTGTTCCGCGTCTGTCAGGAAGGGCTGAACAATATCGTCAAACACGCCAACGCCAGCGCGGTGACGCTGCAGGGCTGGCAGCAGGATGAAAGCCTCAGGCTGGTGATTGAGGACGACGGCTGCGGCCTGCCGCCGGGCTCGGGGCAGCAGGGGTTTGGCCTGGCGGGCATGCGCGAGCGCGTGAAGGCGCTGGGCGGCACACTGAATATCTCCTGCACCCACGGGACGCGCGTCAGCGTCAGCCTGCCGCTAAGGAGCCATCATGTTTAAAACCCCCGCAAACGCCGCGCCGATAGGCAACAAAGCGGAGATCGACGCCCGCTACCGCTACTGGCGTCGTCATATCCTGATCACTATCTGGCTCGGCTACGCGTTGTTCTACTTTACCCGCAAAAGTTTCAACGCCGCCGCGCCGGAAATCCTAGCCAGCGGCGTGATGACGCGCACCGATATCGGCCTGCTGGCGACGCTGTTCTACATCACCTACGGCCTGTCGAAGTTCTTCTCCGGCATCGTCAGCGACCGCTCCAACGCCCGCTATTTTATGGGTTTTGGACTAATCGCCACCGGCGTGGTGAACATTCTGTTTGGCTTCTCCACCTCGCTCTGGGCCTTTGCCCTGCTGTGGGCGTTGAACGCCTTTTTCCAGGGCTGGGGCGCGCCGGTCTGCGCCCGCCTGCTCACGGCGTGGTATTCGCGCAACGAGCGCGGCGGCTGGTGGGCCATCTGGAACACCGCGCATAACGTCGGTGGAGCGCTGATCCCAATGGTGGTGGGCGCAGCGGCGCTGCACTACGGCTGGCGCGCGGGGATGATGATTGCCGGTGGTCTGGCAATCCTGGCCGGGTTGTTCCTCTGCTGGCGGCTGCGCGACAGGCCACAAACCGTGGGGCTGCCCGCGGTGGGCGACTGGCGGCACGATGAAATGGAAGTGGCGCAACAGCTTGAGGGGGCGGGGCTGACGCGCAAAGAGATCCTCACCAAATACGTGCTGTTAAACCCGTATATCTGGCTGCTGTCGCTTTGCTACGTGCTGGTCTACGTGGTGCGCGCGGCCATCAACGACTGGGGTAACCTGTACATGTCCGAGACGCTGGGGGTGGACCTGGTGACCGCCAACTCGGCGGTGACGATGTTCGAGCTGGGCGGGTTTATCGGCGCGCTGGTGGCAGGCTGGGGCTCGGATAAGCTCTTCAACGGCAACCGTGGCCCAATGAACCTCATCTTTGCGGCAGGAATTTTACTCTCCGTCGGTTCGCTGTGGTTGATGCCATTCGCCAGCTACGTGATGCAGGCGGCGTGCTTCTTTACCATCGGCTTCTTCGTGTTTGGCCCGCAGATGCTGATCGGCATGGCGGCGGCAGAATGCTCGCATAAAGAGGCGGCCGGTGCGGCGACGGGCTTCGTCGGGTTGTTCGCCTACCTGGGCGCGTCCCTCTCCGGCTGGCCGCTGGCGCGGGTGATCGACATCTGGCACTGGAGCGGTTTCTTTGCCGTGATCGCCATCGCGGCGGGGATATCGGCCCTGCTGCTGCTGCCGTTTTTGCATGCGCAGGCGCCGCGTGAAGCCAGTGTGATGTGATGCGCCTCACCTTTTCACCCCGAGTGGCGCAAAACTAAGAAATTTTCCCGGTTTTACCTGGACGCTGTCTCAGGCATCTCTCCTGGCTGATTTTTACAATGCCTGCCATTCGCAGGTAAAAATCAGCTCAGGAGCAAACCATGCTGGCCTTCCTTAATCAGGTGCGCAAGCCGACCCTGGATCTGCCGCTCGACGTGCGGCGCAAAATGTGGTTCAAACCGTTCATGCAGTCCTATCTGGTGGTCTTTATCGGCTACCTGACCATGTACCTGATCCGCAAAAACTTTAACATCGCGCAGAACGACATGATCTCCACCTACGGGCTGAGCATGACGCAGCTGGGGATGATTGGCCTGGGCTTCTCCATCACCTACGGCGTGGGCAAAACCGTTGTCTCGTACTATGCAGACGGCAAAAACACCAAGCAATTCCTGCCGTTTATGCTGATCCTCTCCGCCATCTGTATGCTCGGCTTCAGCGCCAGCATGGGCGCGGGCTCCGTCAGCCTGTTCCTGATGATCGCCTTCTACGCCCTGAGCGGTTTCTTCCAGAGTACCGGTGGGTCGTGCAGCTACTCCACCATCACCAAATGGACCCCGCGCCGTAAGCGTGGTTCATACCTTGGTATGTGGAACATCTCCCACAACCTCGGCGGGGCGGGTGCAGCAGGCGTGGCGCTGTTCGGTGCTAACTACCTGTTTGACGGTCACGTCATCGGCATGTTTATCTTCCCGTCGATTATCGCCCTGATTGTCGGCTTTATCGGTCTGCGTTTCGGCAGCGACTCTCCGGAATCTTATGGCCTCGGCAAAGCCGAAGAGCTGTTCGGCGAGGCGATCAGCGAAGAGGACAAAGAGACCGAAGAGAACGAGATGACAAAATGGCAGATCTTTGTTGAGTACGTGCTGAAAAACAAAGTGATCTGGCTGCTCTGCTTCTCCAACATATTCCTGTACGTGGTGCGCATCGGTATTGACCAGTGGTCGACCGTGTATGCCTTCCAGGAGCTGAAGCTCTCTAAAGAAGTCGCGATTCAGGGCTTCACCCTGTTTGAAGTGGGTGCGCTGGTCGGTACGCTGCTGTGGGGCTGGCTCTCTGACCTCGCCAACGGTCGTCGTGCGCTGGTGGCCTGCGTCGCGCTGGCGCTGATTATCGCTACCCTGGGCGTCTACCAGCACGCCAGCAACCAGTACGTTTACCTGGCGTCTCTGTTTGCGCTCGGCTTCCTGGTGTTTGGTCCGCAGCTGTTGATCGGCGTAGCGGCGGTAGGTTTTGTACCGAAAAAAGCGATCGGCGCCGCCGATGGGATTAAAGGCACCTTCGCTTACCTGATCGGCGACAGCTTCGCCAAGCTGGGTCTGGGGATGATTGCCGACGGCACGCCGATTTTCGGCCTCACCGGCTGGGCAGGCACCTTTGCGGCGCTGGATGCCGCCGCCATCGGCTGTATCGTCCTGATGGCGATGGTTGCGGTGCTCGAAGAACGTAAAATTCGCCTTGAAAATCGTGTGCAGAAATTAAAAGCAGCCTGAGTGTGCAGGTGACTTCTTTGCCCGGTGTGTGATGCCGGGCTTTTTTGTTTTAAATTCCAGTTTTTACCCCGCTTTACACAATCGCCCCTCTCCTTGCTCTACAGTTTTTTTGCTGCCGCCTTTCGCGCAGCCTTATTCCTTTTGCTATGGGAGAGCTTGCATGTTGACCCGACGATTATCCTGCCTGGCGCTGTTGATGGCGCTGGCAACCCCCGCAATGGCTACGGATGCGCCCACCTACGGCGAGAAGCTGGAAGGTTTCGACTACGGTTGGCCGGTAAAACACTTTACGTTTACCTCCCAGGAACAGTCTCTGGATATGGCTTATCTGGACGTGAAGCCGGAAAAACCCAATGGCCGCACCGTGGTGCTGATGCACGGCAAAAACTTCTGCGCCGGTACCTGGGACGGCACTATCCGTGCGCTCTCAGCCAGCGGTTATCGGGTGATCGCTCCCGACCAGATTGGCTTTTGTAAATCCACCAAACCGGAGCATTATCAGTACACCTTTCAGCAGCTGGCGGATAACACCCACGCCTTGCTGAAAACGCTCGGCGTCGATCGCGTGACGGTTATCGGCCACTCGACTGGCGGCATGCTGGCGACCCGCTACGCGCTGATGTGGCCGCAGCAGGTGGAGCAGCTGGTGATGGTCAACCCAATTGGTCTGGAAGACTGGAAAGCGCGCGGCGTGCCGCATATTACGGTCGACCAGTGGTATCAGCGCGAGCTGAAGGTCAGCGCCGACGGCATTCGTCAGTACGAGAAAAATACCTACTACGCCGGAGAGTGGAAGCCGGAGTATGAGCGTTGGGTCACCATGCTCGCCGGACTGAACAACGGGCCGGGAAAAGAACGTGTGGCCTGGAACTCGGCGCTGCTCTACGACATGATTTACACCCAGCCGGTGATCTACGAATTTAGTGAACTAAAGATGCCGGTATTATTGATGATCGGCACGAAGGACAACACCGCCATCGGGAAAGATCTCGCCCCGCCTGAGATCCGCAAAACGCTCGGCAACTATGCGGTGCTGGGGAAGGAGACGGCGAAACGCATCCCGCACGCGACGCTGGTCGAGTTCAACGACATGGGGCACGCGCCGCAGATGCAGGATCCTGCACGCTTCCACGAGGCACTGCTGAAAGGGCTTCAGGCGCGCTGACAGGTTTCCAGCAACAACCCGCGCAGCCACATCTGCGCGGGATTACGGTGTGTTCTGGCGTGCCAGGCCATGCACTTGGTGAAACCCGGCACCGGAACCGGTGTGTCGCAGACAAACATTCCTGTCTGGTTTTCCGCTATCCGTGACGGTACCACGGCGATCATATCGCTTATCGCCAGTACATCCGGCAGTACCAGGAAGTTGCTCACCGATAACCCCACGTGCCGCGTCCGGCCCATTTTTTCCAGCGCGCCATCCGTCACGCCGCGAAAACTGTCACCCTCATAAGAGACCAGCACGTGCTCAAGGGCGCAAAAGCGCGCCAGAGAGAGCGGTTTGCCCGCGTCCGGGTGGTCGGCACGCATCATGCAAACGTACCGTTCATCATAAAGCGCCCGGCTGTGCAGGTCGTCTGGCGTGGTGTGGGGCGTGATCAGCGCCACGTCAACGTTCCCGCGTTCAAGCTGGTTCATCATGCGCTCGGAATCGACAGGTATAACCCGCACGCGTACTGCCGGTGCCCGCACCTTCAGTGCCGCGATAAACGGCACCGCGATCGCGCGGAGCGCGTAATCGGTGGCAGCAAGCGTGAAGGTGAGGGTGGCCTGTCGTGGATCAAACGCCACCGGCTGCAGCAGGAGGTGGATATCTGCCAGGATGCGCTTCACCGGCGCGGCCAGTTCTTCCGCACGCGTCGTGGGTACGATACCGTGGGGCGCACGGATAAACAGCGGGTCGTCGAAGTAATCCCGCAGGCGGTTCAGCATGCCGCTGACCGCCGGCTGGGTCAGGGCCAGACGCGTCGCCGCGCGGGTGACGTTGCGTTCATCCAGCAGGGCGTCGAGCGTTTTCAGCAGGTTAAGATCCAGCGTGCGCAGATCCGTTTTCATGACGATGTTCTACCTTTTTTCAGTTCACTATTATGGCCGTGCCCGCTGTCGATACCCTGCGTTTCCCGCTATGATGAGCGGCTATTCAAAGGAGAACGCATGGTCTGGATAATGCTGGCAACGCTTGCCGTGGTGTTTGTGGTTGGGTTTCGTGTCCTGACCTCGGATTCCCGCCGCGCCATCAAACGCTTGAGCGAACGGCTGGGTATCACCCCGATGCCGGTCGAGTCGATGATCGACCAGTTCGGTAAAACGCCCGGCAATGAGTTTATCCGCTATCTTGAACGCCCGGACGAGGCGCATCTGCAAAACGCTGCCCAGGTGCTGCTCATCTGGCAGGTCTGTATCGTCGACGGTAGCGAAGAGAATCTCCACACCTGGCACCGCATGCTTCGTAAAGCCCGTCTGGCCGCGCCGATCACCGATGCGCAAATCCGCCTCGCCCTCGGCTTTATGCGCGAGATGGAGCCGGATCCGCAGGAGCTGAACGCTTTCCAGCTGCGTTACAACCAGCTTTTTCTGCCGGAAGAGGGAGTGTTTTACCTGCACTGATATCACGAACCGTGATGATGAGTATAAGGCATCATCATTAGATTTATACCACTCACGGGCGCACCATCACCTCATCCACTAACGATGAGGTGAACCATGAAACAATCCGCCATTATCTGGCCAGACGATTACCTGCCAGGCACCACCGATAACTTTGCGTCCAACGAAATCATTGTCGCCGGGCTGAGCGCAAAAGAGATTTGGGCGCAGCTCAACGACACTACCCTGTGGCCGAACTACTACAGCAACGCCGAAGATATTCGTTTTCACGACGGCAGCGGTCCGGAACTGAGCGCCAACGCCCGCTTCCGCTTCACGACCTTTGGCTTTCCGGTTGAGGCGCAGGTGACGGAGTATGTTCCGCCGGTCGATGGCGAGGCGGCGCGTATCGCCTGGCACGGCTGGGTGGAAGGGGAGGAGAGCGCGCGTCTGGATGCCTACCACGCCTGGCTGTTTGAAGACTTACCGGGTAACCGCGTCCGTATTTTGACTCAGGAGTCGCAGAAAGGCGTTCCGGCACAGGAATTAGCACGTACCCTACCGAACCCGATGATCAACGGGCATCAGGAGTGGATCGTCGGGCTGGCGAAGGCGTCGATGCAAGAAAAGTTGTCGAAACGTTAAATTCGTCACACTTTTGATGATAAACTGCGCGACTTTCCCGCACGTTTTTATCTCAGGTGACACCATGACAGAACATATCCAGCCCACGACCAGACCGCAGACCAAAGAGGTTTCTCGCCCCAACTGGTCGGCGGTTTTTTCCGTGGCGTTCTGTGTCGCCTGTCTTATTACCGTGGAGTTTTTACCGGTCAGCCTGCTGACGCCGATGGCGCAGGATCTCGGCATTTCCGAAGGCGTGGCAGGGCAGTCCGTTACCGTGACCGCGTTTGTGGCGATGTTTGCCAGCCTGTTTATCACGCAGGTTATTGGCGCGATTGATCGTCGCAAAGTGGTCATTCTCTTCAGCGTGCTCCTGACGCTCTCCTGCCTGCTGGTCTCTTTCGCGGAGAGCTTCACTCTGCTGCTGCTCGGCCGCGCCTGTCTGGGTCTGGGGTTGGGCGGTTTCTGGGCAATGTCCGCCTCGCTCACCATGCGTCTGGTGCCGGCACGCACCGTGCCGAAAGCCCTCTCCGTTATCTTTGGCGCGGTCTCCATCGCGCTGGTGATTGCCGCGCCGCTGGGGAGTTTCCTTGGGGGAATCATCGGCTGGCGTAACGTCTTTAACGCCGCAGCGGTGATGGGTTTTCTCTGCATTCTGTGGGTGTGGAAAGCGCTGCCGTCCCTGCCGGGAGAAGCGGCGCACCACAAACAGAACATGTTCAGTCTGCTTAAGCGCCCCGGCGTGCTGGCGGGGATGACCGCCATCTTCATGGCCTTTGCCGGGCAGTTTGCCTTCTTTACCTATATCCGCCCGGTCTTTATGACCATGGCGGGCTTTGACGTGGATGGTTTGACGCTGGTGCTGCTCAGCTTCGGTATCGCCAGCTTTGTCGGCACCTCGCTGTCGTCTCAGTTCCTGAAGCGCTCCCTGAAAGTGGCACTTGCTGGCGCCCCGCTGGTACTGGCTGTCAGTGCCGTCGTGCTGATCCTGTGGGGCAGCGACAAATGGGTTGCCTCGGCGATTGCGATTATCTGGGGCTTTGCCTTTGCGCTGGTGCCGGTGGGCTGGTCGACGTGGATCACCCGCTCGCTTGCCGATCAGGCTGAAAAAGCCGGGTCGATTCAGGTGGCGGTGATCCAGCTGGCGAACACCTGCGGCGCGGCGGTGGGCGGCGTGGCGCTCGACCACCTGGGGCTGACGTCGCCGCTGGTCATCTCCGGCACGCTGATGCTGCTGACCGCGCTGCTGGTGGCAGGGAAAGTGAAGACGAAGTAATGCTTTTCTCCCTCTCCCGTGGGAGAGGGCTGGGGTGAGGGCAACAGGCTATGCCGGGGCTTTCACCCGTTTTCTCGAATCCATCGAAATCAACACCACCGACGACACGATCAGCAGCGTGCCCAGCCAGTCCGGCAGGGTAAACGCCACGCCAAGTAAAATCACCGACAGTAACGCGCTGCTCAGCGGCTCGGCGCAGCTCAGAATGCTCGCCTTCGGCCCGCCGATCATCTGCGCGCCTTTCAGGTACAGGCTGAACGTCAGCGCTGTGCCGATCACCACCAGGTAGAAAAACGCCAGCAGCAGGCTGCCGTCAATGACAAACGCGGTGCCGCGTCCGGCGTAGAACGGCGTCAGCGTTAAGCCGGCGATCAACATACTCCAGCCGACAATCGGCAAGGTGCCGTAACGGGCGATCAGGGTTGACGGATACGTCGTGTAAAACGCCGCGGCAAAGGCCGAGGCAATACCAAAGAACAAAGCCGCAGGCGAGATGGAGAGTGAAGTGGGGTCGCCGTGGGTGACCAGCAAAAATGTCCCCACCAGTGAGGTCAGGATCGCGGAAAGCACAAACAGACCCGGCCGCTTTTTCCGCGCCAGCGCAAACCACGCCACGATAATCGTCGGTGACAGAAACTGCAGCACGGTGGCCGTAGCTGCGTTGGATTTCTCGATTGTCACCAGGAAGGTGAGCTGCACCGTGAGCGCGCCAGCCAGGGAGAAAAACAGCAGGCTGAGGGCGTCTTTGCGATGTTTGATGACCGAGAAAATTTTGTCGCCGTGAACGAAGGAAAGCGTCAGCAGGATCAGGCCGGTAAACAGCAGGCGAACCATGGTCAGATACGGTGACGAGATCTGGCTTTTCTCCATGATGTACTGTGCGCAAACCCCTGAGCTGCCCCATAAAACGGCGGCAATCAGGACGTTCAGCATCCCTTTACGTGTGGAACCCATGTTCTCCCCTGCGATGTTGGTTTTTTTGTAGCATAACATGGGATCTTGCCGGGTGGCGCTACGCTTACCCGGCCTACAAAACCTTGTAGGCCCGTGCAAGCGCAGCGCCGCCGGGCGAAACAAACGATGCTCTACTAGAACCACGCCTCCCACATCGCGCCGACGTTGAAGTCGTCCAGCGTTTCGTCTTTGGTATTGTTCACGCGGGCGGTACGTTCGTTATCCACTTTGCCGCCGGTGACGTAGAAGCGCAGCATCGGACGGAACTCCGGCCCCATGGCGATAGACATGTTCTGCGACAGGGTCAGCTTCCAGCCCTTGTTGTCGCCGCCGTTGTCGTAATCCACATGCTGCCAGCCTGCTTCCAGCCAGGTGGAGTGGACGTCGTTCCACCAGTGCATCGGACGTACAATGGCGTTGTAGTTCTTACGGTTATCGGTCTTATCACGGCTGTTGTCGTAGTCGTGGAAGGCGAGGATGTACTCCACCTGCGTGGCCTGGGTGAATTTGTACAGCCCTTCGAAGCTGGCATAGACCGTGGTCAGATCCTCGGTTTTATTGAACACGCTGTTGTCCGCGTTATCAGAGTAACGGGCAATCACCTTGTTCACGCCGCTGTCGTTGGTGTGGCTCAGCACCACGCCGCCCTGCCAGGCATTCAGACGCTCATCGCTCTCCACCGCTTTTGAATCAAAGCCGTAGTTGGCGTAAAGCTCCAGATCCAGCGGACCGACTTTCATGCCGTGGATTTTAGAGGTGGCCGCGTAGTTACCTTTGTCGCCCGTGCCGGACCCGCCGGTACAGGTGATGCGTGACGGGTTGGCTTCATCTTCCATGACTTCCGGGCTACAGGATTCCACCGCCGCCACGGCGGCCACGTCAAACTGCACGCCGCCGATGTCGAAGTTCTTCACCCCGGCGCCCTGGCCGTCGTGGTTCATCCAGAAGTAATCGTTGATGCCCTGCTGCGGACGCTGGTGGAAGTCACGACCGGCCCAGAAGTAGGCGTTCGGGTTGGAGGCCATAATGTTGGTCACCCCCGCGTAGGCTTTTTTCAGGTTAACTTCATCGCCCCAGTGGTCGATCATCACGTTGATGTCCCAGATGGCGCCGTTGTCACCCTTGAAGGCCTTGGAGAGCTGGAATTCACCGCCGTTGCCTTCGTTACCCAGACGACCGATGGCTGATGCCCCGTTATAGGAACCGTCCACCGCCACGTATTTCTGGTCAGCGGCCTGGAAGTGCGCGCCGTAACGGGCATAACCGGTAAATTTAATGCCGAACGGAATAGCCATATCCGGGGATTGCGCCGCGCTTTGCGGCTCCGTCACCACGTCGGCTTTTTTCGCGACCGCGGCATCCATTTTGGCCTGACGCTCCGCGAGGGCTTTATCCACCGCTTTTGCCACAATGGCGTCGATTTGTTCCTGGGTAAATTCCTGTGCGAGTACAGAAATTGGGCAAAGCGCGGCGATAACCGCCATGGTTAATGGAAGTTTTTTTAGGGTAGTCATGGTTATCTCAATATAGTTTAATTTTATTCAGACAATAACCATCCCGCTCCGATCTGACAGAGTATGTCGCTATCATCAGAACAAGTGGATTTCTATTTAAGGTACAGAGGTATTACTCGTTATTTCGCCATAGATTATCTCTGATATAAATGAATAATTTCTTCGGATAATTCACGCGCCAGTAATGAATTCATTAAATGATCCTGCGCGTGCACCATAATTAACGTCATCGGCTGACGGGCTTCACCCGCATCCTGCTCAATGAGTTTGGTCTGCATCTTGTGCGCCTGGCGCGCGTAGCCATCGGCTTCGCGCAGCAGGCTTTTGGCTTCGTCAATGTTGCCCTGCCGCGCAGCGTGCAGTGCTTCAAAGCACAGGCTGCGCGACTGACCCGCATTGACGATGATTTCCATCACGGCTTCTTCTAAGGCAATCATCGTCTTTCTCTCTATTTCTCGAAACTATTGTGTAAAGAGGTGGCAGCAAACCACTCTCCGCTCTTTTTAATGGTGCGCTGTTGCGTAGTTAAATCGAGCTGAATAAAGCCATAGCGGTTTTTATACGCATTACACCACGACCAGTTATCAATAAACGTCCACATATGGTAACCAAGACAGTGACACCCTTCGCTAATACCTTTATGCAGCCAGGCTAAATGTCCGGAAATAAAATCGATACGGTATTGATCGTTGATTTGGCCATTTTCAATAAAACGCTGCTCATTTTCGACACCCATTCCGTTTTCAGAAATAAAACAGCGTGGGTTGCCGTAATTGTCGCGCAGATTAACCAGAATATCGTAAATACCCGGCTCGTAAATTTCCCAGCCACGGTACGGGTTCATCTTGCGGCCCGGCATCTCGTAGTTATCAAAGAACCACTCCGGCATAAACGGCGCCTGCGGGTTCACCGCGCTGTCGCGACACTTCACGCGACGCGGCTGGTAATAGTTAATGCCGAGCAGGTCGATTTTCCCTTCCGCGATCAGGAAACTGTCCTCCGGTTTACAGGCGGGCAGCTGGTCGTAAGATTTCAGCAGCGCCACCAGATCGGCCGGGTATTCGCCGCGCAGAACCGGGTCCAGGAAGCTGCGGTTAAACATCAGATCCGCAATGTGCGCCGCCTTCACGTCCGCCGGGTTTTGCGAGCGCGGGTAGGACGGCGTCAGGTTGAGCACGATGCCGATCTCACCTGCGTAATGTCCGGCGCGGTAGGCCTGGACAGCCTTCGCGTGGGCCAGCACGGTGTGATACGCCACGGTGGCCGCCCGACGGAAATCCACCACGTTGGGGTAGTGGAAATCGTACAGATAACCGCCTTCAACCGGGACAATCGGCTCGTTGAAGGTAAACCAGTGCAGCACGCGGTCGCCAAACAGGTCGAAGCAAATCTGCGCATAGCGGGCGTAAGCGTCCACCACCTCCCGGTTTTCCCAGCCGCCAATCTCCTGCATCGCCATCGGCATGTCGAAATGGAACAGGGTGATAAACGGCGTAATGCCCTGCTCGATCAGCTCATCAATGACCTGGTTATAAAATTCGACCGCCTTTGGATTCACTTCACCGATACCGTCGGGGATCAGACGCGCCCAGCTTATAGAAGTGCGAAAGCTGTTGTGGTTCAGCTGCTTTAACAGCTGAATGTCCGTTTTCCAGTGCTGATAAAACGTGGAGGTATGCTGCGGCCCCACGCCGTTGTGAAAACGGTTCGGCTCGCGGGCAAACCAGTAATCCCATGTGGTTTCACCCTCTCGTGTCCCTTCGGTCTGGAGAGCAGAGCTTGCGCTGCCCCACCAGAAATTATCGGGAAATGTATATTTCATGACGCTTCCTCTTTGACTTAATTGCTTGCGGTCTCAGCGGTACCGACGGTTGCCTGAGCTTTCTGCTCTTCGTTTTTCATCAACGTACGCTCGTAAGCACGCAGGAACGGCAGGTACATCAGCGCTGACATCACCATACAGATGAGACACATCACCACCGGGCTCAGCGCCCAGTTGGCGGCCCATGAGGCGCCAATTGGTGCGGGCGTGGTCCACGGCGTTAACGATACCACCTGTGCCAGCCAGCCCAGTTTGGTTGCCGCGTACGCCAGGCACGCATTCACCAGCGGAACACACACGAACGGGATAAACAGCATCGGGTTCATGATAATGGGGGCGCCGAACAGGATCGGTTCGTTGATGTTAAAGAAGCTTGGCACAACGCCCATTTTGCCGATGGTGCGTAAGTGCGTTACCCGGCTACGCAGCAGCAGGAAGGCCAGCGGCAGCGTGGAGCCTACGCCGCCAATCAGCAGGTAGTGATCCCAGAAGCCCTGCAGGTAGACGTGCGGCAGCGCCGCACCGGCCGCCAGAGCCGCCTGGTTTGCCGACAGGTTCGCCATCCAGAACGGGTTCATGATGCCGGTGACAATCAGCGAGCCGTGGATACCGGCGAACCAGAAGATCTGGCACAGCAGCACGGAGAGCAGAATGGCAGGCAGCGAGTCAGACGCAGAGACCAGAGGTTCCAGCAGGTGCATAATCGCCTGCGGGATGATCATGCCGGTCTGCGCCTCGATAAACAGGTTCAGCGGATGCAGGGTGCCAATCACCACCATCACCGGGATCAGGATCTCAAACGAACGCGCCACGCCGGTCGGGACTTCCTTCGGCAGACGAATGGTCACGTTGTTCTGCTTCAGCCACGCATAGACGCGGGTGGCGTAGATGGCGGTGATCAGCGCAGTGAAAATCCCCTGACCAGACAGATACTGGGTGGAGATCTTACCGTCCGCATACGGCGCGGCGACCAGCAGGAAGGCCATAAAGGCCAGCAGGCCGGACATCACCGGGTCGAGATTAAACTGACGCCCCAGGCTCGCCCCGATCCCCACCGAGATGAAGAAGGTCATCACGCCCATGCTGAGGTTAAACGGCAGCATCAGCTGTTCGCGATAAGTCTGGGAGAAGTCCAGCCAGCCGCGGGCAAAGCTGTTGGTGGTATCCGCCGAGAACGGCGGGAAGATGAACACCAGCATAAACGAGCCGATGATCATAAACGGCAGCGCGGCAGTAAAGCCGTCGCGGATGGCAATCACATACTTTTGCTGGCCGAGCTTCGCGGCCAGCGGGGTAATTGACTGCTCAATCACCGCGACCATGGATTGATATAACGAACTCATGTGAACACCTTTTAGTGTGCCGCTTCGATGAGCGACAGAGCATAGTCCAGTACTTTATCGCCACGCTGCATGCCGTAGTCCATCATATCGATGGGCTGGACCGGAATGCCTTTTGTGGCCGCCTTGTCTGAGAGTGTCTGTAACATGTATTTCACTTGCGGTCCGAGAAGCACCACCTGATATTGCGGAAACTGCGTATCAAATTCGGAAACGCCGTACGCATCAATTTTTACCGCCAAACCGCGTTCTTTCGCCACATCGACCATTTTGCTGACCAGCAGGCTGGTGGACATCCCGGCAGAGCAGCAGAGCATAATCTTGAACATCGACAACCATCCTCAAAATGTAAATAGATATTGCGGTAATGATTGGATATCAGATGGAAACCGGTTTCCATTTATAAAAGACAGAAGTGTGACAACCATCAAGATCCCTTATATATGAGGCTAATTAACCCGATGTGCGTCACAGAATTTGGCTGTTTTGACATCATTTTGAGTGGAAACGGAAAATCGGTTTCCATGGAAAACGGAAACGGATATACTCCTTACTGGCTATAATGTGAGCCGTAGCGGTAATGGAATTTGCAGGCGCGAGGTAAGCCTGTCAGGGGAAAAAGATGTCGACAATCAATGATGTATCACGTCTTGCCGGGGTGTCGAAAGCCACGGTATCGCGAGTGTTGAGTGGGTCGCGTGGCGTAAAGGAAGCCAGCCGTCAGGCCGTTCTGAAAGCGGTAGATGAACTGAACTACCGGCCCAATGTGATTGCGCAGTCGCTGCTGAGCCAGTCGACGGGGTGTATCGGGGTGATTTGCGCGCAGGAGAATATTAACCAGACGACCGGTTATCTGTACGCGCTGGAAAAACAGCTCAGCCAGCATCAAAAACACCTGCTGCTGCGCTTCGCCCATAGCAAAGCGGACGTGCTGCACGCCCTGGAAGAGCTCTCCTGTGGGCTTTGCGATGACATTCTGGTGATTGGCGCGCGTTTTCCACTGGATATCGACATGGATAACGTCATCCTGGTTGACTGTATGGGCTCAGAAAATCCCAACAGCATCCAGTTCGATCACGCCTTCGCCGCCGAAACCGCCTGTAACTACCTTACCAGCCAGGGACGCCGCCAGATTGCCCTGATCCATCCGCACGGTAGCGGCTTTGCCGATCAGGTGCTGCTGGGCTACAAACATGCGCTGGAAAAAAATTTCCTGCCCTTCAACCGCAACCTCGTGTTTATGGACGCGACCTCCTCGTCCGTGGCGCTGCAGGAGCTGCTGAATAACGCCAGCACGCTGAATTTCAACGCATTACTGGTTGCGGACGAGCAGGAAGCGCAGCGGGTGATCCCGCAGTTGCAGGCGTTTAATAAATCGGTGCCGGAGGACATCATGGTCTTCAGCCTTGCCGGAGCGCTGCATCTGCCAGGCATTCCGGTGATCCCGGCCATTGAGTATTCCATGGATGCCATGGCGGCGCGCATCGTGAGCTGGTTGACGGAAAAAACACAGATGCTCGGGTCGTACGTGCTGCGCGGGGATTTGATCATTCCGGATGTGCGTAAGCGTTAAAAATGTTGTGCAGGCCGGGTAAGGCGCAGTCGCCACCCGGCGAGAAGCACGTTTCCAGCCCTCAATAATCCTCCATACAATCCACTTGCCGCATATCTGCTTTATTCAATCCCACCCCCCAGCGACTGCCACAGCGTGATGCGGTTTTCCAGGTCGGTTTGCTGCAGCGATATCAGTGATTCCTGCGCCGACCACAGCGACCGCTGCGCGGTCAGTACCGTCAGATAATCCCCGGCACCTGCCTGATAGCTGCGGGTCGCCACATCCAGCGTTTTTTGCTCGGCCGCAACGTATTCACGCTGGGCATCAAGCTGCTCGCTGAGCGTTTCACGGCGTGCCAGCGCATCGGCCACGTCTTTAAACGCGCTCTGGATGGTTTTCTCGTAGGTGGCGATCAATCCCTTCTTCTCCGCTTCCGCGTAGCGCAGCTGGGCCAGATTGTTGCCGCCGCTGAACAGCGGCAGGGTGATGGACGGTGCGAATGACCACACCTTCATCCCGTGGCTGAACAGGGACGAAAGCGAATCGCTGCCGACGCCCGCACTGGCGGTCAGTGAAATGGTCGGGAAGAAGTTGGCGCGCGCGGCACCGATATTGGCGTTGGCGCTCAGCAGGTTGTGCTCCGCCTCCTTAATATCCGGGCGACGCAGCAGCGCGCTGGAACTGACACCCGCCGGGATCAGCGTAATGGCGTTATCGCTCAGGCTCTCCAGCGTACCCGGCAGCAGAGTGTCCGGCACTGTGTCACCCGCCAGCAGATTAAGGGCGTTTTTGTCCTGCATTACCTGCGTTTGATAGCTCGCCACGCTGGCTCGCGCCTGCTGGTAAACCGCCATCGCCTCGCTGACGTCCGTAGCCGCCGCCACGCCGACCTGCTGCTGACGCTTCACTATCCTGAGCGAGCTGGCGGCGCTCTCCATCGTCGATTTTGCCAGCGCCAGGTTGCTGTTATCGGCCGCCAGGGTCACCCAGGCGGTGGTCAGTTCGCTGACCATCGTCAGGCGCGTGTTCTGCGCGGTAAATTCACTGGCAAGCCAGGTTTCACGTGCTGCACGCGACAGGCTCTGGTTGCGGCCAAACAGATCCAGCTCGAAGCTGGAGACCGTGCCGTTGGCCTCATCGCTGGTCGCGACACCGCTTGCCAGCGTGCGGCTGCGGGTGTGGCTCAGCTCCGCGTCCACCGTCGGGAACAGGGACGATCGCGTTTCGCCGTACTGGGCGCGCGCGGCGTCAATATCGGCAATCGCTTTTTGCAGGTCGCGGTTGCTGTTGAGCGCCATCGTCACTACGCCTTTCAGGCGCGCATCGTTCATCACCTGTTGCCACTGGCTCACCACGGCGGTGGCTTCGCCGTGCGCACCCGGCAACGTCGCCGGGACGGGCGCAGCCGGGCGCTGATACGTGGGATCTAAAGAGACGCAGCCCGCGCTCATCAGCGCTAACACGAAAACAGATAAACGAAACATTATGACCTCCGGTTGCTGTGTTTACCGGAGAACAGACTGGATTGGCCCCTATATTTCCATACACTTTTTATCACTTAACCCATGACTGGTTCGTCGCCGCAGATATTCCCGTGGCGAACGATACCCCAGTGC
>NZ_JBLKBZ010000017.1:0-87369 GCF_047530935.1 Enterobacter sp. 03-F-07-AD-ECC
AACTCAGAAGTGAAACGCCGTAGCGCCGATGGTAGTGTGGGGTCTCCCCATGTGAGAGTAGGGAACTGCCAGGCATCAAATAAGAAGAACCCCGTACCGCAAGGTGCGGGGTTTTTTGCTTTTGTTTTCTCCCTCTCCTTGAAACTTTCTCACCTTAAGCTTGCAGACTCGACATTCACGCCAATTCTGGGTATCGTTGGCTGTCTGGATGTCTAAACGTTTATACGTATGCTGTGAGGATACAAGGTTATGCCGATTCGGGTGCAGGACGAGCTACCAGCCGTCAATTTCTTACGTGAAGAAAACGTCTTTGTGATGACCACTTCACGCGCGACAGGTCAGGAAATTCGCCCGCTGAAGGTGCTCATTCTTAATCTGATGCCGAAAAAGATCGAAACAGAGAATCAGTTCCTGCGCCTGCTTTCGAACTCTCCGCTCCAGGTGGATATTCAGCTGCTGCGGATCGATGCCCGTGAGTCGCGTAACACGCCTTCTGAGCATCTGAATAACTTCTACTGTAACTTCGACGATATCCGCGAGGAAAACTTTGACGGACTGATTGTCACCGGTGCGCCGCTGGGCCTGGTAGAATTTAATGATGTCGCCTACTGGCCGCAGATCAAACAGGTACTGGAGTGGGCAAAAGATCACGTCACGTCCACGCTGTTTGTCTGTTGGGCAGTACAAGCTGCGCTGAATATTCTCTACGGCATCCCCAAACAAACCCGTACCGAAAAACTCTCCGGCGTATACGAACACCACATTCTTCACCCTCATGCCTTGCTGACACGCGGGTTTGATGATTCGTTCCTGGCCCCGCATTCGCGCTACGCCGATTTCCCGGCGCAGCTGATTCGTGACTACACCGATCTGGAGATCCTGGCCGAAACAGAAGATGGCGATGCTTACCTGTTTGCCAGCAAAGATAAGCGTATTGCCTTTGTAACCGGGCATCCTGAATACGATCCACACACCCTCGCGGCAGAGTATTTCCGTGATGTCGAAGCGGGTCTCAATCCGGATGTGCCGTATAACTACTTCCCGAAAAACGATCCTCAGAACAAACCGCGAGCCACCTGGCGCAGTCACGGGAATTTGCTATTTACTAACTGGCTCAACTATTACGTCTACCAGATAACTCCATACGATCTGCGTCACATGAATCCGACGCTGGAGTAATCTTCTGCATAAAACGATCCTAAAGCGTTTCAGCTATTCACATCAGGCACCTTCGGGTGCCTTTTTTATTTCCGAAATTCAACTCAACATGCAATAAAACTTTAAATTCATATTAATCAATAAGTTGAAGTTAAATTGAATTTAAAATGGAAATTGTTTTTGATTTTGGAAAAAATAGAGATAGTCTTAATTCTGCTGAGCGAAAACTACACAACGATCTTTCGTTCGCATTGGGGATGTGAATTTGGATCTTTGATGAGGAGCAGAGTGATGACTCAACAGGCAACGACGGTCGATGAACTGGCCTTTACCCAGCCGTATGGCGAGCAAGAACAGCAAATTTTGACGGCTGAGGCGGTTGAATTCCTGACTGAACTGGTAACCCGCTTTACGCCGCAGCGCAATAAGCTGCTGGCTGCACGCATTCATCAACAGCAGGAAATTGATAATGGCAAGCTGCCTGGGTTTATTTCGGAAACCGCTTCCATTAGACGCGGCGACTGGAAAATCCGCGGCATCCCTGAAGATTTGCAGGATCGCCGCGTTGAGATCACTGGTCCGGTAGAGCGCAAAATGGTGATCAACGCCATGAACGCTAACGTCAAAGTCTTTATGGCGGATTTTGAGGACTCCCTGGCCCCGGACTGGCGTAAAGTGATCGACGGGCAGATCAACCTGCGCGATGCCGTTAATGGCACCATCAGCTATACCAACGAAGCCGGTAAAATTTATCAGCTGAAACCCAATCCGGCGGTTCTGATCTGCCGCGTACGCGGCCTGCACCTACCGGAAAAACACGTCACGTGGCGCGGAGAAGCGATTCCGGGCAGCCTGTTTGATTTCGCCCTCTATTTCTTCCACAACCACAAAAACCTGCTGGCAAAAGGCAGTGGCCCCTATTTCTACCTGCCGAAGACCCAGGCCTGGCAGGAAGCGGCCTGGTGGAGTGAGGTGTTCAGCTACGCGGAAGATCGCTTCAACCTGCCGCGTGGCACCATTAAAGCCACCCTGCTGATTGAAACGCTGCCTGCCGTATTCCAGATGCATGAAATCCTGCACGCTCTGCGCGATCACATTGTGGGTCTGAACTGCGGACGCTGGGACTACATCTTCAGCTATATCAAAACGTTGAAAAACCACCCCGATCGCGTACTGCCGGATCGCCAGGTTGTCACCATGGATAAACCGTTCCTCAGCGCCTACTCGCGCCTGCTGATTAAAACCTGCCACAAGCGCGGTGCCTTTGCGATGGGCGGCATGGCGGCCTTTATTCCGAGCAAAGACGCTGAGCGTAACAATCAGGTGCTCAACAAGGTGAAAGCTGATAAGGAGCTTGAAGCGCGTAACGGTCACGACGGCACGTGGATCGCCCATCCAGGCCTGGCCGATACGGCAATGGAAGTCTTTAACCACGTGCTCGGCGACAACAAAAACCAGCTGTTTGTCACCCGTGATGACGATGCCCCAATCGCAGAAGAGCAACTTCTGGCGCCGTGCTCGGGTGAACGCACGGAAGAGGGCATGCGTGCCAATATCCGCGTGGCCGTGCAGTACATCGAAGCGTGGATCTCCGGTAACGGCTGTGTGCCCATCTACGGTCTTATGGAAGACGCGGCGACGGCAGAAATCTCCCGTACCTCTATCTGGCAGTGGATCCACCATCAGAAAACGCTCAGCAACGGCAAGCCGGTGACCAAATCCCTGTTCCGCCAGATGCTGGCCGAAGAGATGCGCGTCATTCAGGACGAGCTGGGCGAACACCGCTTTAGCAGCGGACGTTTTGATGATGCCGCCCGCCTGATGGAGCAAATCACAACCTCAGATGACTTAATCGACTTCCTCACCCTGCCAGGCTACCGCCTGCTTGCGTAAATCCACCACATAACAATATGGAGCATCTGCACATGAAAACCCGTACCCAACAAATCGAAGAACTGAAGAAAGAGTGGACACAGCCGCGCTGGGAAGGTATCCGTCGCCCATACAGCGCTGAGGAAGTGGTGAAACTGCGTGGCTCGGTCAATCCGGAATGTACGCTGGCGCAAAATGGCGCGGCGAAGATGTGGCATCTGCTGCATGGCGGCTCCAAAAAGGGCTACATCAACAGCCTCGGTGCACTGACCGGCGGTCAGGCATTGCAGCAGGCGAAGGCCGGTATCGAAGCCATTTATCTTTCCGGCTGGCAGGTCGCGGCGGATGCCAACCTGGCCTCCAGCATGTATCCGGATCAGTCGCTCTATCCGGCAAACTCGGTGCCGTCGGTGGTGGATCGGATCAACAACACCTTTCGCCGTGCGGATCAGATCCAGTGGGCGGCAGGTATTGAGCCAAACGATCCGCGCTTTATTGACTACTTCCTGCCGATCGTCGCGGATGCAGAAGCCGGTTTCGGCGGCGTGCTGAACGCCTTTGAGTTGATGAAATCGATGATTGAGGCCGGTGCAGCGGCCGTACACTTCGAAGATCAGCTGGCCTCGGTGAAGAAATGCGGACACATGGGCGGCAAAGTGCTGGTCCCGACCCAGGAAGCGATTCAGAAACTGGTTGCTGCGCGTCTTGCCGCTGACGTGCTCGGCGTGCCAACGCTGGTGATTGCCCGTACCGATGCAGACGCGGCTGACCTGATCACCTCTGACTGCGATCCATACGACAGCGAGTTCATTACCGGCGAGCGCACCAGCGAAGGATTTTATCGTACCCATGCTGGCATTGAGCAGGCCATCAGCCGTGGCCTGGCGTATGCACCGTATGCGGATCTGGTCTGGTGCGAAACCTCCACGCCAGATCTGGCGCTGGCAAAACGCTTTGCCGATGCTATCCACGCCAAATACCCGGGCAAACTGCTGGCCTATAACTGCTCGCCGTCCTTCAACTGGCAAAAGAATCTGGACGATAAAACCATCGCCAGCTTCCAGCAGCAGCTGTCAGACATGGGCTACAAGTATCAGTTCATCACCCTGGCGGGGATCCACAGCATGTGGTTCAACATGTTCGACCTGGCGCACGCCTACGCGCAGGGCGAAGGCATGAAGCACTATGTTGAGAAAGTGCAGCAGCCGGAGTTTGCCGCGGGTAAAGAGGGCTATACCTTTGTTTCTCATCAGCAGGAGGTGGGAACCGGTTACTTTGATAATGTAACCACGATTATTCAGGGCGGCGTCTCCTCCGTCACCGCCTTAACGGGGTCAACAGAAGAAGCGCAGTTCTAATCTTTTCCCCCTCTCCCTTCTGGGGAGAGGGTTGGGGTGAGGGGGAATCTATGTCGCGTGGTCTGGAATTACTGATCGCACAGACTATTTTGCAGGGCTTCGATGCCCAGTATGGTCGTTTTCTGGAAGTCACCTCCGGCGCGCAGCAGCGCTTTGAGCACGCCGACTGGCATGCGGTCCAGCAGGCCATGAAGCAGCGTATTCACCTCTACGATCATCACGTGGGTCTGGTGGTGGAACAACTGCGCTGCATTACCGACGGTAAAAACCCTGACGCGGCATTTTTACTGCGCGTTAAGGAGCACTACACCCATTTGTTGCCAGACTACCCGCGCTTCGAGATTGCGGAGAGCTTTTTCAACTCCGTGTATTGCCGGTTATTTGACCACCGCTCATTATCTCCTGAGCGGTTATTTATTTTTAGCTCCCAGCCGGAGCGCCGTTTTCGCACCATTCCGCGCCCGCTGGCGAAGGATTTTTTCCCCGACCACGGCTGGGAGAAGCTCCTGCACCGCGTGTTAACAGACTTACCGCTGCGTTTGCCGTGGGAGAATAAAGCCCGCGATATTGGCTTTATCATCGCCCATCTCCACGAATCCTTTGGCGAAGAGGCTCTCAGCCACTGCCATTTGCAGGTCGCCAACGAGCTTTTCTACCGCAATAAAGCCGCATGGCTGGTGGGCAAGCTGGTGACGCCCTCCGCCACCGTGCCGTTTCTGCTGCCCATACACCGTACCGATGACGGCGAACTGTTTGTCGATACCTGCCTGACCACCAGCGCTGAGGCCAGCATTGTGTTTGGCTTCGCCCGCTCCTATTTTATGGTCTACGCTCCGCTGCCTGCCGCCCTGGTGGAGTGGCTGCGCGAGATCCTGCCGGGCAAAACCACCGCCGAGCTGTATATGGCGATTGGCTGTCAAAAGCATGCCAAAACGGAAAGCTACCGGGAGTATTTGCGTTATGTCACCACCGCCGATGAGCAATTTATCGAAGCGCCCGGCATTCGCGGCATGGTGATGCTGGTCTTTACGCTGCCGGGGTTTGACCGGGTGTTTAAGGTCATCAAAGATACATTTGCGCCGCAGAAAGAGATGACCGCAGCGCATGTTCGTGCCTGCTATCAGCTGGTGAAAGAACACGATCGCGTCGGACGTATGGCGGATACGCAGGAGTTTGAAAATTTTGTGCTGGATAAGCGGCAGATCGATCCGGCTTTAATGGCCCTGTTACTGCAGGAAGCACCGGCAAAAATCACCGATTTGGGCGACAAAATAGCGATTAGCCATCTGTATATCGAGCGCCGTATGGTGCCGCTGAATATCTGGCTGGAACAGGCCGACGGTCAGGCTTTAAAAGATGCCATTGAAGAGTACGGCAACGCGATTCGTCAGCTTGCCGCCGCCAATATCTTCCCTGGCGACATGCTGTTTAAAAACTTCGGCGTGACCCGACACGGGCGGGTAGTGTTCTATGATTACGATGAAATTTGCTACATGACCGAGGTTAATTTCCGCGATATCCCGCCGCCCCGTTACCCGGAAGATGAACTCTCCGGCGAGCCGTGGTACAGCGTCTCACCGGGCGATGTCTTTCCCGAGGAGTTTCGCCACTGGCTGTGCGCCGACCCGCGTATTGGGCCATTGTTTGAAGAGATGCATGCCGATCTGTTTCGTGCCAGCTACTGGCGCGGGCTGCAAACGCGGATCAAAAACGGGCATGTGGAAGATGTGTACGCCTACCGTCGTAAGCAGCGGTTTTGCATCCGGTTTTCTCCCTCTCCCTATGGGAGAGGGCCGGGGTGAGGGCATCAGACCGCACTCAATCCTAGCGAATCCCACCATACGCCAGGGTGACCTCTTTCGCCGCCTTAATCACCAGCGCACCCAGCTCGGTGACGCGATCGTCGGTCATACGGGAAATCGGCCCGGAGATGGAGATGGCGGCAAACGGTTCGCGATGCTCGTCAAAGATACAGGCCGCAATGCAGCGCAGGCCCAGGGCGTGCTCCTCGTCGTCAAACGAATAGCCGCGCTTACGGGTCAACGCCAGATCTTCTTTCAGATGCACCGGCGACACCAGCGTAGCGTGGGTATAGGCGTGTAGCCCTTTGCGGTGCAGCAGCCCCGTCACCTGCTCCTCGCTGAGCTGCGACAGAAACGCCTTACCCGCGCCGGACGCGTGCATAGGCAGCTTACCGCCAATGGGGGCTGACATACGCATCAGCTGGGTACACTGTACCTGGTCAATGATGATCGCCTGATGATCGCTCTGGTCGAGTACGGCCAGATTCACGGTCTCGCCCGACTCTTCCATTAATTTGCGCAGGATAGGATGCACAATCGCCAGCAGGTTGCGGCTTTGCAGGAAGCTGCTGCCGACGATGAACGCATGGGCGCCGACTGCCCAGTGCCCCAGCTCGCCAACCTGACGCACAAAGCCAAGCTGTTGCATGGTGGTCAGCAGCCTGTGCGTAGTGGAGTTCGGCAAACCAGCCTGTTGGGCCAGCTCCGTCAGGGCCACGCTGCTGTGCGACTCGGCTATCCATTCCAGCAGCTTCAAACCGCGTGTAAGCGATTGAACCTGTCCGCCCTGTTGTGCGGCGGGGGTGGCAGCAGGTTTTCTGCCGCGTTTCGCGGGAACGGTCGTGACCATGACGATCTCCTTTTTCTGTATCGTGGAAATCATTTTCGTTTTATTTGGTGATTTTGCAACCGTTATCCTGACTGATCGGATGAGTGATAGTGAACATGTCTCATGTTACCGCCGTGTGACTTTTCCACCCTGCAAGATTGTGCCAGTATGGACCGCAGCCTTTTGGCCTGGTTGAGCGTTGTCGGGAGCAAGTGTGAGCAGCAAAGTAGAGCAACTGCGTGCGCAGTTAAATGAACGAATTCTGGTGCTGGACGGCGGCATGGGCACCATGATCCAGAGCTATCGCCTCAGTGAAGACGATTTCCGTGGCGAACGTTTTGCGGACTGGCCATGCGATCTCAAAGGTAACAATGACCTGCTGGTATTAAGCAAACCGCAGGTGATTGCGGATATCCACAACGCCTACTTCGAAGCGGGGGCGGATATCGTTGAAACCAACACCTTCAACTCGACAACCATCGCCATGGCGGATTACCAGATGGAATCCCTGTCGGCGGAGATAAACTATGAGGCGGCGAAGCTGGCCCGCGCCTGTGCCGACGCGTGGACGGCGCGCACGCCGGAGAAACCGCGCTACGTTGCCGGGGTGCTGGGCCCAACCAACCGCACCGCCTCTATTTCACCGGACGTAAACGACCCGGCGTTTCGTAACATCACCTTTGACCAGCTGGTGGCAGCCTACCGTGAATCAACCAAAGCGCTGGTGGAAGGCGGTTCCGACCTGATCCTGATTGAAACGGTTTTCGATACCCTCAATGCCAAAGCCGCGATTTACGCGGTGAAAGAGGAGTTCGAGGCGCTGGGCGTCGAGCTGCCAATCATGATTTCCGGCACCATTACCGATGCCTCTGGCCGTACCCTGTCCGGGCAGACCACCGAAGCGTTTTATAACTCTTTGCGCCACGCGGAAGCGCTCTCCTTCGGCCTGAACTGTGCGCTGGGTCCGGATGAGCTGCGCCAGTATGTGCAGGAACTGTCACGTATTGCGGAATGCTACGTCACCGCACACCCGAACGCCGGTCTGCCAAACGCCTTTGGCGAATATGATCTGGATGCAGACACCATGGCGGCGCAGATCCGCGAATGGGCCGAATCCGGTTTCCTGAATATCGTTGGCGGCTGCTGCGGTACCACGCCGGAGCACATCGCCGCAATGAGCAATGCCGTGGCCGGTCTGCCGCCGCGTAAACTGCCCGAGCTGCCGGTTGCCTGCCGGCTCTCCGGCCTTGAGCCGTTGACCATCGGTGACGACAGCCTGTTTGTGAACGTTGGGGAACGTACCAACGTCACCGGTTCCGCGAAATTCAAACGCCTGATCAAAGAAGAGAAGTACAGCGAAGCGCTGGACGTTGCCCGCCAGCAGGTAGAAAGCGGCGCGCAGATCATCGACATCAACATGGATGAGGGGATGCTCGACGCCGAGGCGGCGATGGTACGTTTCCTCAACCTGATCGCCGGCGAGCCGGATATCGCCCGCGTGCCGATCATGATTGACTCCTCCAAATGGGAAGTGATCGAAAAAGGGCTGAAGTGCATTCAGGGCAAAGGTATCGTCAACTCCATCTCAATGAAAGAAGGGGTCGATATCTTTATTCACCACGCGAAGATGGTGCGCCGCTACGGCGCGGCCGTGGTGGTGATGGCCTTTGATGAAGTGGGCCAGGCGGACACCCGCGAGCGCAAAATTGAGATTTGCCGCCGTGCGTACAAGATCCTGACCGAAGAGGTGGGCTTCCCGCCGGAAGACATCATCTTTGACCCGAACATCTTCGCCGTCGCCACCGGGATTGAAGAGCACAATAACTACGCTCAGGACTTTATCGGCGCGTGTGAAGACATCAAACGTGAGCTGCCGCATGCGCTGATCTCCGGCGGCGTCTCGAACGTGTCGTTCTCGTTCCGCGGCAACGACCCGGTACGTGAAGCGATCCACGCCGTATTCCTCTACTACGCCATCCGCAACGGGATGGATATGGGGATCGTCAACGCCGGACAGCTGGCGATTTATGACGATCTGCCCGCAGAACTGCGCGACGCGGTGGAGGATGTGATCCTCAACCGCCGTGACGACGCCACCGAGCGGCTGCTCGATCTGGCAGAAAAATACCGCGGCAGCAAATCGGACGACGCTGCCAACGTCCAGCAGGCCGAGTGGCGTAGCTGGGATGTCAAGAAGCGGCTGGAATATTCGCTGGTAAAAGGCATCACCGAATTTATCGAGCAGGATACCGAAGAGGCGCGCCAGCAGGCCGCCCGGCCCATCGAGGTTATCGAAGGGCCGCTGATGGACGGCATGAACGTGGTGGGCGATCTGTTCGGCGAGGGCAAAATGTTCCTGCCGCAGGTGGTCAAGTCCGCGCGCGTAATGAAGCAGGCCGTGGCGTATCTGGAGCCGTTCATCGAAGCCAGCAAAGAGCAGGGCTCCAGCAACGGTAAAATGGTTATCGCCACCGTGAAGGGCGACGTGCATGACATCGGAAAGAACATTGTCGGTGTGGTGCTACAGTGCAATAACTACGAGATTATTGACCTTGGTGTAATGGTGCCGGCGGATAAAATCCTCAGGACCGCGCGCGAAGTCAATGCTGACCTGATTGGCCTTTCGGGGCTGATTACCCCGTCGCTCGACGAGATGGTTAACGTGGCGAAAGAGATGGAGCGTCAGGGCTTCACCATTCCGCTGCTGATTGGCGGGGCGACCACCTCAAAAGCGCATACTGCGGTGAAGATTGAGCAGAACTACAGCGGCCCGACGGTCTATGTACAGAACGCCTCTCGCACCGTGGGCGTGGTCTCAGCGCTGCTCTCCGACACCCAGCGCGATGACTTTGTGGCCCGGACCCGCAAAGAGTACGAAACCGTCCGCATTCAGCATGCCCGCAAGAAACCGCGCACCCCACCGGTGACGCTTCAGGCGGCGCGCGATAACGATCTGGCGTTTGACTGGGCGAGCTATACGCCGCCAGTTGCCCATCGCCTGGGCGTGCAGGAGGTGACCGCCAGCATCGAAACGCTGCGCAACTACATCGACTGGACACCATTCTTTATGACCTGGTCGCTGGCAGGCAAATATCCGCGCATCCTGGAAGATGAGGTTGTCGGCGAAGAGGCGAAGCGCCTGTTTAAAGACGCTAACGACATGCTCGACAAACTCAGCGCCGAGAAAGCCCTTAACCCGCGCGGCGTGGTGGGGCTATTCCCGGCTAACCGCGTGGGCGACGACATCGAAATTTATCGCGATGAGACGCGCACTCACGTGCTGACCGTAAGCCATCACCTGCGCCAGCAAACCGAAAAGGTCGGGTTTGCCAACTACTGTCTGGCCGATTTTGTTGCGCCGAAGCTGAGTGGTAAAGCCGACTACATCGGTGCCTTCGCCGTGACCGGCGGTCTGGAAGAGGACGCCCTGGCGGATGCCTTTGAAGCGCAGCACGATGATTACAACAAAATCATGGTCAAAGCGATTGCCGATCGTCTGGCGGAAGCGTTCGCAGAGTATCTGCATGAGCGCGTACGCAAGGTTTACTGGGGCTACGCGGCGAATGAAAATCTCAGCAATGAGGAGCTGATCCGCGAAAACTACCAGGGGATCCGCCCGGCACCGGGCTACCCGGCCTGTCCGGAACATACCGAAAAGGGCACCATCTGGCAGCTGCTGGACGTTGAGGCCCATACCGGAATGAAACTGACCGAATCTTTCGCGATGTGGCCTGGGGCATCGGTATCCGGCTGGTACTTCAGCCATCCGGACAGCAAATACTTTGCCGTGGCGCAGCTGCAGCGCGATCAGATTGAAGATTATGCACTGCGTAAAGGCATGAGCGTCTCTGAAGTGGAGCGTTGGTTAGCGCCGAATCTTGGCTACGACGCCGACTGACGTCACTTTTCCTTACAACTAACAGGGCGCTCATTGAGCGCCCTGTCTCTTTCTTACGTTTAAACCCTTATACTGACCTAAGGAAAATGAATAACGATAAGGAGGATAACCTTCCGTGCTGACCCTGTTACATCTGCTCTCGGCAGTCGCACTGCTGGTCTGGGGCACCCATATTGTCCGTACCGGCGTGATGCGCGTGTTTGGCGCACGTTTACGTACCGTTCTCAGCAGCAGCGTGGAGAAGAAACCGCTCGCCTTCTGCGCGGGCATTGGCGTAACGGCGCTGGTTCAGAGCAGTAATGCGACCACATTGCTCGTGACATCGTTTGTCGCTCAGGATCTGGTGGCGCTGGCCCCTGCACTGGTTATTGTGCTGGGCGCTGACGTGGGTACCGCGCTGATGGCACGTATCCTGACTTTCGATCTCTCCTGGCTGTCGCCGCTGCTGATATTTATCGGGGTCATCTTTTTCCTTGGGCGTAAGCAGACGCGCGCTGGTCAGCTTGGACGCGTGGGGATTGGCCTCGGGCTGATTCTGCTGGCGCTGGAGCTGATTGTGCAGGCGGTCACGCCCATTACCGAAGCCAACGGTGTGCAGGTTATCTTCGCCTCGTTAACCGGCGATATTATGCTGGATGCGCTCATCGGCGCGGTGTTTGCCATCGTCAGTTACTCCAGCCTGGCGGCGGTACTTCTGACGGCCACGCTCACCGCCGCAGGGGCGATCTCCTTCCCGGTCGCACTGTGTCTGGTGATCGGGGCTAACCTCGGCTCGGGCCTGCTGGCGATGCTCAATAACAGCGCTGCCAATGCTGCCGCCCGCCGCGTGGCGCTCGGCAGTCTGCTGTTTAAGCTGGTGGGCAGCCTGATTATTCTGCCGTTTGTGCACCCACTGGCGAACCTGATGGACAACCTCTCTCTGCCGAAGGCAGAACTGGTGATCTACTTCCACGTCTTCTACAACCTGGTGCGCTGCCTGGCGATGGTGCCGTTTGCCGAACCGATGGCGCGCTTCTGCGAACGGCTTATACGCGATGAACCGGAGCTGGATGCGCGCCTGAAACCGAAGCATCTGGATACCTCCGCGCTGGATACTCCTGCGCTGGCGCTGGCCAATGCCGCCCGCGAGACGCTGCGCATGGGTGATGCGATGGAAACCATGCTCGAAGGCCTGCAAAAGGTGATGCACGGCGAGCCGCGGGAAGAGAAAGAGCTGCGCCGGCTGGCGGATGATATCAACGTACTTTATACCGCTATCAAGCTCTATCTGGCGCGCATCCCCCAGGATGAACTGGCGGAAGAGGAGTCCCGCCGCTGGGCGGAAATCATAGAGATGTCGCTTAACCTTGAGCAGGCTTCGGATATTGTGGAGCGGATGGGCAGTGAAATTGCTGACAAATCTCTGGCTGCCCGCCGTGCGTTCTCCGTCGAAGGGCTGAAGGAGCTGGAAGCCCTGCACGAACAACTTCTTAGCAACCTGAAGCTGGCGATGTTGGTCTTCTTCTCAAGCGATGTGCCGAGCGCACGCCGTCTGCGCCGCAACAAGCATCGCTTCCGTATCCTCAACCGCCGCTACTCGCACGCCCACGTTGAACGTCTGCACCAGCAGAACGTGCAGAGTATCGAAACCAGCTCCCTGCACCTGGGGCTACTGGGGGATATGAAACGCCTTAACTCATTGTTCTGTGCGGTGGCGTACAGCGTGATGGAACAGCCGGATGAAGATGACGAGCGGGATGAGTATTAATCCCCGGCGGGTTTGATTGTGAGCCCAAGACCCAATGCTTTCATGACCGCCAGCGTGGTTTTAAGCGTTGGGTTCCCCTTATCACTAAATGATCGGTACAGTTGTTCTCGTGACAGGCCAGTTTGCTGTGAAATGGTCGACATCCCTTTCGCTCGTGCGATGACGCCCAAAGCTTTAGCAATATACGCTGAGTCACCGGTTTCTAATGCATCAGCCATAAACACGGCTATTTCCTCATCATCTACCAACGCGATGGCTGGATCGTAGGGTGTTAATTTATGCATGCTCATTCACTCCTGCCATTGGGATACATTGCTCAGCATTTTTGCCATAAGTATGTCTCTGGCCTGGCTGCTTTTGTCACCACCACACAACAGCACGATGATGTAATTGCCCTGGTCTTTAAAATAGATTCTGTAGCCCGGACCAAAGTGGATCCTCAACTCGCATATACCTTCCCCCACGGGTTTTATGTCGCCCGCTAAGCCATTTGCCAACCGAAAGAGGCGGGACGCGATAATGGTCCTTGCTCGCCGATCTTTTAAGTTTTGCTCCCAGCGTCGGAAGGATTCAGTCTGAACGATCTCCTTCATATTACTCCCTGTGATTTATAAACTACAAATAAATCTCTGTGGGGAGTAAAGCTAAAAGGAGTTAGCTCAAGGATAAATGGTCTGACGCTAAATCCTGAAAGTGTCTCGCAAACTAAAAAACCCGTCTCAGTTACCGTCGGCTAATCTTTTTTTCCTGCCCAGACCTAAGGTATATTTCGCCCTTCACAGGAGAAACTATGCTGCCAACTCAATCAACCCGATTAAACAAATACATTAGCGAGAGCGGGATCTGCTCACGTCGCGAGGCGGACCGTTACATCGAACAAGGTAATGTGTTCCTCAACGGCAAACGCGCCACTATTGGTGACCAGGTGATGCCTGGCGACGTGGTTAAAGTGAATGGTCAGCTCATCGAACCGCGTGATGCAGAAGACCTGGTGTTTATCGCGTTGAATAAACCGGTTGGGATTGTCAGCACCACAGAAGATGGCGAGCGGGACAACATCGTTGATTTCGTTAACCACAGCAGCCGTATCTTCCCGATTGGCCGTCTGGATAAAGACTCGCAGGGGCTGATTTTCCTCACTAACCACGGCGATCTGGTGAATAAGATTCTGCGTGCCGGGAATGACCACGAGAAAGAGTATATCGTGACGGTAAATAAACCGGTCACCGACGAATTTATTCGCGGCATGGGCGCCGGTGTACCCATCCTCGGTACCGTCACGAAAAAGTGTAAGGTGAAGAAAGAAGCGCCGTTCGCGTTCCGCATTACCCTGGTGCAGGGCCTGAATCGTCAGATCCGCCGTATGTGCGAATACTTCGGTTATGAAGTGACGAAGCTGGAACGCACGCGCATCATGAACGTCAGCCTGTCCGGTATCCCGCTGGGCGAGTGGCGTGATTTAACCGATGATGAACTGATCGAGCTGTTTAAGCTTATCGAGAACTCCTCGTCTGAAGCAAAGCCGAAGGCCAAAGCCAAACCGAAAACTCAGGCGATTAAACGCCCGGTCGTGAAAGCACCGCAGTCGGAAGAGAAAGGGCGAGGCAAGCCCGCAGGTAAACGCTTTACGCAACCGGGACGTAAAAAGAAGGGGCGTTAAGCCCCTTTTTTCCCCGGCTTGCGCGTGCGGAGAGTGTAGGTCGGGTTAGCGTAGCGCCACCCGACTGTTAAAGACGATATTCATCTGTTTTCTGTGGTTTTTCTTCTATCGGTTTGCCGGACCAGTATCCCGCCAGCAGCGAACCGGACAGGTTATGCCAGACCGAGAAGAGCGCACCAGGCAGAGCCGCCAGCGGCGAGAAGTAAATTTTCCCGAGTGCCGCTGCCAGACCGGAGTTCTGCATCCCTACTTCAATTGCCAGCGTCCGGCAGGTGGATTCATCGAAGCCAAACAGTTTCCCGCCCCAGTATCCGCCCAGCAGGCCAATGGTGTTATGCAACACTATCGCGATAATCACGACAAAGCCCACGGATGCAATGTGCGACGCAGAACCGGCTACCACGGCGCTGATAATGGCCAGAATACAGACCATCGAAAACGCAGGCAGATAGGGCTCAACGGCTTTTACCACGCGCGGGAACAGGTGGTGAATGACAAGGCCCAACGCGATCGGAATCACCACGATTTGCAAAATGCTCAGCAGCATTCCCATCACGTCCACCTGAATATGGGCGTCAACGTACAGGCGTGTTAGCAGCGGCGTGGCAATCACACCCACCAGCGTGGATACCGAAGAGATGGTTACGGAGAGCGCCACATCGCCTTTTGCCAGATAGATCATGACATTGGAGGCGGTTCCGCTGGCCACGCTGCCCACCAGCACCATCCCGGCGGAGAGGTCGGGTGGCATCTTAAAGGCCATTGCCAGCAGCCAGGCCGCAAGGGGCATCACCAGGTAGTGCAGGAAAATCCCTGCAGCAACCGGAGCCGGGCGCGAGAGCACGCGTTTAAAGTCGTCGATTTTTAGATGCACACCCATGCCGAACATAATCAGCATCAGCAACGTGGTCACCCACGGACCAATGCCCGTGAACGTAGTGGGGGTGTAATACGCGAGTATGGAGAGCAGCAGCGCCCATAACGGGAACAGCCGGGTGATGGCGGCAAGCATAATGTTTTCCTTGCGATCGATATAGTTGAGTTTGCTTTTTATAAACTGACCTGGATCGAGCCAGACCATAGCAATGGTGTATCGCTTGAGGGATATTTATTCAAATAAATTATATTCATAATCCGTAGTGAAGGATTACCCGGCCTGGTTAAAGCCGGGTATTGTTTACGGATTGAATTGCCAACTGCTGACGAGAGCATACAGGTGATTGGGTGAGTAGCGCCAACTCTCATTGAGCTGAAGAAATTCAGCGCAGAACTCACTGCAAAATAACCGTTCGCGCTTTTCCCGATTGCCTAATACGATACCTATTGCACCCTGCCAGTCGTAACGTTTTCCGCTATGTTTACGAAAAAATGCTTCCACTTCCTGTTGACTCGCCTGCAATGGTAATTTATCCCACTTGTCGTCAGGCAATGGCATCAATTTTCCCCGCACGCCACGATCGCGAAACGACGCGGAGTAGCATAGATACTCACTTCCGCCGTGTTCTATCGCCAGTTCACAGTGAGAGTAGATACCGCGGGTGACTTTGCGAGTCACCCAGTCGGCCAGCCTGGCAATGCCACGGTGTTCCGTTCGCCCTTTATAGCAGGCGAGCCAGACTGTGTTTTTGCTCATGGTTGCCAGCCTGTTGAGTAGTCGTAATCAATCACCGCCTGGATATTCTCCAGCTCTACTACTGCAGCGATATGGCGCTGCGCATTGGCAAACAAGCGCATATCGTGGTCCATGGTGACGGTTTCAAACTGGGCAGCAATGTCGTTAGTTAGTTCGATTAAACCTTTGTTCTTGGTTTGCCACATTAATCCTTTAGGTATCTTCTTTTCTTGCCCCATTTTGGTTAATGATAATTGCTGAATACGACTGTTAGTGTCACTATGGAAAAAATAACTTTCAATGATAATAAAATCGGCGATAATCTCATCGCGTTTTTCCTTAATTTGTTGAATTTTATCGGTTTTTATTTTGGCAAGAGTCATCAGCATTCGTTCTTCATCAAATACCCACTCCCCTTTTTTTAGGATATAAAAATCTTCCGGTGGTGGAGTGGTGATAAATGTAAGCGTTTCGCTGTTAACCCAAGTTTGCTTATTGGAGCTTGAATAGTCCTGCCATTGCTGTTCTGTCAATTCTATTAAGGGTTGTCTTTCTGGGTAGTTATAGAGATCAGTATTCATCCAGTCGAGAACGATAAAGGATTTTGGATCATAATAAGCGTATTTTGCCATTTTAAATTACCATGATATTTTTACGAAGCCGGGAGACCCGTTGGTGCCGTTTGTAAATGTAAGATCTTTAAATTCGCTTTGAGATTGATAACATGAGGTTCCTCCCGCCCCACCAGCCCCATAACCAGTAGCATTTGATGGAGCTGTAATGGTTACTTTACCGGTTTCATCCATACTGTAGGTACCGGGTTCCCCCCCACTACCCAATAATGAGTTTTCTCCTTTCATGCCTGGATAAAAAATATCAGCAAATGCTGATTTTGACGATTTAAACCCTCCCCCTAAACCACCAGAAGCCAGGATATACTTAAAAGATGATGAGCCACCATTACTTCCTTCTACTTTATCTTTTGTAAAATTATTACCGTTAATGTACCAAGAATATCTTTTCCCCCCAATTCCTCCAGCACCTACATTTACTGGAATTATTTCACCCGGGGTGACTGTAAGATAACTTACTTTGATTTCACCGCATCCTCCTCCATCAGATTGCTGTATGAGGCCAGGCCCTTGCTCACCCCCATTACCGCCGCCGCCGCCGCCCATTACTTCAACAAATAATGTTGTGACGCCAGCAGGAACCGTAAACGTTCCATTTGTGGTAAAAAATTTAGTATGGGAATGGTTCGCCGGAGCAGCTGCATTCGCCTTATCCATAGCCGCTTTCACCGCGCTCGGCGTCGCTGCTTCGGTGGTACTTGTGCTATTGGTTGCGTTATTAAGCTTTACAATCCCTTTTTGCGTCAGCGTACCGTCAGGAACACCGCTAATCTGATTCCAGGGATGAGTATGACTAGCCGGTGCTGCTGCATTGGCCTTATCCATTGCCTCTTTTACCGCACTTGGTGTAGCCGCTTCACTAGTGCTGGTACTTTTAGTCGAAGCATTAAGCTTAACAATACCTTTTTGAATCAACGTACCGTCCGGAATGCCGGTAATCTGGTTCCAGGTATGTGTATGATTCCGCGCTTCAATCATTGCCGCTTTTACCGCTTTCGGGGTGGCGGCTTTGGTTTCATCGTCACTATCAGTGGCATTACTAAGCTGCGTAAAACCTTTCTGCGTGAGTGTCGCATCCGGGTGATGAGTTGAGTTTTCATGTTCGTCCAGCCGTGTATCCACATAATCCCGTGTAGCCAGTACCACGCTCGGATCAACGGTCAGCGTCACCGCAGTGGTATTGGAAACTTCCATAATCAAACGAATACAAACCTGCTTACCGCTTCCACCGGGAAGCAGAGGTTTATAGGATTCCGGGAACTTGCCGATGGCGATTAGTTCTCCGTCAACATCAAAGACACCCACCTCTCGTACATACCAGCCGCCAACGTCTTCCGGCAGGACCACTTCGGCAATCAACCAGTTCGGATTATTTGGCGCAACCGTCAGAGTATTCATCTCGCCGCGCCAGACTTCGTGACGCAATTCGGTTTGGCTGGCTATGGGTTCATAATATTGTCCATTGCTATCGCCAACGGCCATCTTCTGTAAATGTATCTGTTTTTTATCGGCAAGGGCGCTGGCGATTTTTGCCATCCCCTTGTCGGTCAGGAGGGTATAGAATTCATTAACCATATTTGCTCCGGGTAAATAGATGTGATTTCAAGGCTCCATTGCCCTGTACCGAAATAATTCGGTTTAGTTTGTTCAACTTCCTGTATCTGGAACGGCAGGACTGTCGTTATCTCACCACCATAAAGGGCGCAGCCAATAACAGGGATAGCGCTTTGGTTAATGATCCAGACGATTAGTGCTTCCAGTTTGGAACGCACATTTTTGTATTCATGAATAAGATCTACCAGGTTATTAAATAGATGCTCGTCCATTCCCTGATTGCTTAAGTTAACTTCTACTTTAAAGAAGTAAGCTTTCCCGTTATATTCAAACCATTCGGAAACGATACCCGGCAACGAGAGTATTTCGAGTACGCGACGAACGGCCCAAGGGGTTCCTTTATATTTATGTAACTCTATTGCCTGTTTAATTAAATTTCGTCTCTCCTGCTCATCTTTCGCAAATAACCAGCCCTCAAGTCCCTGTATATGAAATTGTGAAGCCAGCGACGGTAGTGCTGAGGCATCAACTAAATCGACCAGATAAACCAGCAGTACTGTAAGATCGATTTGTGAAAAACGTTCGGCAGCTATATTTGCCAGAATAGAGAAACGCTCGTCACTGGCCAGCGGTGGTGGCAAAAGCAATTTATCCATCGCTAACTCCAGCAATGGTCACCTCAATGGCGGTACATTCCGCCCATTCATGTGCTTTTAATACCTTTTTGAGCGGCATATCCAACGCAACATCGTAAACGCCTTCGACCTGTAGCACTTTGATAATCTGGTTTGGCACAATATCCTGGCCTAACCGGGTCTGGCGTTGTTGAACCCATGTACTCAAGGCTTCGCGTGCGGCAGCCAGCGTCGTTTCCTGATCGGCGGTGGTAAAGAGCGTCAACCGAGCGAAAATTTGATAAGGCACTCGTGGCGATTTTTTAGCGCTGACCTTATCGGTTAGCGGACGCTTTTTCTCTTTACAGACTTCCCGTTCGATCTGTTCAAGGAGTTCAGCACCAGGCAGACCGTTCAGGGTAAGCGGATAAATCTCCACGCAGCCTTCCGGCAGTCCTTCATCCGGCCCCAGCACAGCGACGTCAATGATCGACTGGCTGACGGAAAGGGTATGAAAACGATAAGCACCATAGCTTCCTGCGTTACTAAAACTTTCTGGTGCCAGCCGGATTCGCTCACGCAGCGCGTCATCGCTTTCTTCACCACAACCGCCTGTAGATTCGGTCAGGTTAATGACAGTGATATCGTAACCACTCACGCTATCCACCAGCGCACTGATTTGCGCTGGTTGCCAGCCGTTGCCGGATTCTCCAGCGACGACACAGGTTGCGGTTATGGCAACGCTCAGACTTCCAGAGGGGAGGAGGATATCCTCATCTGTGGCGAACATCACGCTGTCGGATGCGCTGGCACGGGTTCCCTGTGGAATCAGTACGTTGCTTTTACAGGCATTTGCCACAGAAAATTGCAGCGTGGTTTTTGCCGCCTGTGGCGGCAGGCGATGAACACCAACCAGTTCACCTAAATAATCCAGCATAGGGGCGCGTGAATACGCGACCAGGTTTTGCTTCGCCGCCTCCTGAACGGCGATGCGGACAAGGTTTTCACGATAAGCAAACAGGTCAATGAGCAGTCGCTCAGCCTGCGCCGGGTAGAGTTTTTTACCGCTGGCTTCTTCATACTGTGCGATCATTTCACTGGTGATTTGCGCAGGGTCGCGATCGATAAAATTGGGTTCGGCTATCGCCATAACACCTCCGTAGAGTTGATTACGCCGTCTGCGGCACGCCATTGCACGTGTAATGTCAGATGTTCACCGTCAATAGCTGGCGTCACCTTAAGCAACTGGCAGCGAGGTTCCCATTTGCGAATAGCTTCCACGGATTCCCGTACAACATGTGGAATGGCTCGCTCGATCGGATAATCGATGTAGCGCCACAGATTGCTGCCAAAAAGTGGCCTGTGGGGATCGCTGCCGCGTGGTGTGCGCAGAATGATATGTATCGCCTGATGGATATCGTCCAGCCCACAGACATATTCTTCAGGACGTTGCAAGGCAGGTTGCCAGTGCAGGGTTGAGGGTCGTGTTTTTGTGTTCATGGGGCTATTTTCACCCCGATATGATGCGAACGATAATAAAGCGCTTTAGGAAAATGTTTGATTAAAAAAGAAAAACCCGCCTTAGCGGCGGGCTGGATTAATAGCCGTGGGAATGGTGATTTGAGTTTCCTCCGCCGTCCATAACGGAACCGCTGACGTTCACGTTGCCCTGAACGTTGACATTGCCGGTGATTACCGCACTGCTGCCAACGCCTCCGCTACCCATCATGCCACCGAGCCAGGTCAGCTTTTTCATTATCGTGACATCACCGGTAAAGGTAGTGAGTGGCGCATTGACGGCAACGTCCAGAGCCTTCACGTCAACAGTCGATGCCTCGATGCTCACATTCGTCGCTTTTACATTTACGGTGTCAGATGTCACCAAAACATGCTGCGCTTTAACCTCAACCTGTGGCGAGGTGAGACGAGTTGTATCCCTTACCTCAATAATAATTTTTTCAATCCCACCGTTAACGGTGAGCTGGTGAGACTTTCGATCGTATTCAAAGGCTGCCCCATCAGAAAAATGTACGTAGCGCTTATCGCGTGATGCGAGTGGTGCAGTATCGACGGTAGAATAGACAGCTCCCAGAACAACACCATCTTCACCATTGTTATCAAGCAGAACCTCCACCTGCTCGCCAATATCCGGTAACCAGTAGTCTTTATTTTCTTGCGTATTGCGTTGCAGGACGGGAAGCCAATTGCTGCGTAAGTTATCGCATTCTGGCAAGGTGACTCTGACGCGAACCGCCGTTTCATCAATATCGCTGATAATGCCTGTCTGACGCGTTACTCCTTTCATATTGCCTCCTTACTGGCTGGTTGCCGGCCCGCGTGAAACGTCGATTTCCGTGGTGTAGCCGCTACGCGAGAAGCGGTGGATTGTTTTATCAATCAACCACTGGCCGGAAAGTACACCAAAACCGTTCAGTTCGATCTTATTACCTGCCGTGAGCTGAGGACAGCCCATCATACTGAGCGTACCGGTCTGCTGGTATTCGTTGTGGCTATCCAGTGCGGCATTGGCCTTCACCTGAGCTGTACCTGCATCTGGCGCCCGGCTGTTTATTTTCAGGGTATCGGCGCTGGTTGCTGCACCGCGTGCAGACGGTTTTTGTTGGCCATCATGCGTATAGATAACCAACTCTTTTTGTTTACTGTTCTGGTGTTGCACCGTGGCATTTTTGTAGATGCGGTTGATCGTATCCTTGAATGAATAGTGTGAAATATCAATTCGGTTAAGCGTCTTCACCGGCGCCAGACAGCGCAACGTCGGCAGATGCGAAAAGATGAGTTCTTTCGTCGTTACCTTCACGGTATAACCATATTCTCCTGCAAGACGTTTCAGAAACGCTACGTCAGTTTCCGCATATTGTGTGACGCGATCGATACTTAGTGATTCGATTTGTCCGACCAGCGTCAGACCATGCTTTTGTGCAATACGACTGGCGATGGCGGAAAGTGTTGTTGCTTCGAAGCCCTGACTGTTCTTCGTGCGCAGCGCTTTGCTAACGGAAGTGGCTATTCCGTCAATATTGACCGTTGAGGGTGGCGCACTAATATCTATTTTATCAATGATATAAGACCCGCAATTCAGTAGATCCTCACCCTGATATCCCAGATGGAGTGTCAGTGTGTCGCCTTTACCTGGGTACCATTCATTTATCCAGCGTCCGGTACTATCTTCCAGCGTAATTGCAATCACATCCGATTCGTTTTTAATACTGTCGCTGTAGCTGATACTGGTGACATAAGGCGCTATGTCGTAGGTAATTTCCTTATGACCATACCAAAGGGTGAAAACAGGCGTCAGGGTAGCAATCCCCCCGCCGGAAACCGTTATCTCAGCCATGGTGGTAACTCCGAGGACGTTTGCGTGATGCTGATGACAGGAATAATTAACCGCATGCCTGACGGTAAAACAGGAAGGATCGCGACATGTGGGTTGGCCGCAATGATTCGCTCGTAGGCCAATGCATCGCCGTAATAGCGCCAGGCGAGGTTATCCCAGCGTTCACCCTCTGTCGTAACATGTTCAAGGTAGCGCATTACAAACTCCTCGTAATATCTGCAGCAGCAAGTTGGCTTACTTCAGACGCGCTTTTTTGCATAGTGCTGCGCCCCTGATTGACCAGCAATGCGGCGCTATCGTAAGTGGCTTCTGCTACGCTGCTAGTGATGACATTAAACAGAGATTCGGCTTGTTCAATGAGTGTTGAGGCGTCCCTGGCGCATTCACGGATCCCCGGCAGGCTGCCTATTAGCGCCTGTATTTTTGCGGCCAGCGCTTTGGGCAGTCCAGCCAGGGTTTGCAGATCCAGAGGTTGTCGCAATAGCGCTTCCACCGAGTCGATCGTTTTTTTCAGTGAGTCGATAATATCGCTACACTTCTTCTTCAACGCTTTGGCTTCCTTAACCAGCTCTTGTGCCTGTGCGACCTTTTTTTTAATGTCATCAATGGTGTCGGCCATGTCGTCCATCATCTCTTTAGCATCGCGCATTCCATCCTCAGCAGCGCTCATAAGGTCATCGAACCAGGCGTCGCTGAGCTCAGGGAAATCATCCAGCATTTCGTCAATATTCGGCTCCTGAGTGGTAATAGCCGGAGGCAGCAGCGGATCCTTCGGATCGCCAGTGTATTCCTGCAACGTCAGGCTCCCGCTCTGGGCTATAACATTGCCACTGGGATCGGTGTGCTGGTGGCTGGCGCTCAGATCGGTAATTACAAACCAGCCGCGATAATCCCCATTGCCAAATACCAACGCCATCGCCTGATGTGCAGTCATCGCGGTGCGCAAGCGATTGAATTCTGTTGACGGCTGGCAAAACTGGCTGTGAAAACTGAATTGCAGAGTGATTTTTTCCAGCTTATCGCCAATAAATTGCACGCCAGGTTTGCCTTCAATACGAGCATGGCTGGCATAATCTACGCCCAGTGTGGTTTCAAAGGCGTCCCAGTATGCAACGACTTCAAATTCAATCTCTCCTAAAACGGCATACATCAGGCATACCCCCGGCGCTGTTGTTGCGCCATTACGTCATTAATCATTTTCTCCAGTTCCCGTTTGCATAGCGTCATGACGTTTTTAACCTCGCCAGCCGTGTTTTGCCCGTGGCCCTGGACTGTAACCTGCGGTGAAAAGTGCACCTGGATATTGCCCAATGATCGGGACGGCAGCGTATAAGATTTTGAGCGGTGTGATGCAGGCGCTGTCGCTGTTGAGGATGTTGCGGCGGGTTTAACCCCAGGCGTGAGTGCCGTTCCGACTATACTGGCGCCTGGTTTTTCCGTGTTGATCCCTAATGTGCTTTTTGCCCAGTCCGGGATAAGACCTTTTATTTTCTCAATTGCGCTATTCAGGAACGGCAGGGCTTTGAGAATGCCATTGATCAGACTATCCAGAATATTGCTGCCGAATTCGCTAAAGCTGGCGGGAAGAACAATACCAAACCAGTCCAGAACGCTGGCGAAGGCGTTATAAAATAGCCCCAGCGGTGACCAGTCCATAATAAGGCGTGTAATACCGCCAATACCACCGTCAAAAGCCGCTTCAATATGAGTCCAGAGGCCGGAGAAGAAACCGGAAATAGGTTCCCAATAGCGATAGATTAAATAGGCTGCGCCAGCGATGGCGGTGATAGTCAGGCCGATAGGGTTCATCAGCAGCGCGCGGCCGAGCCAGATAAATGTTTGGCCGACCAGTTTCAATCCGCCAACCAGAACACGGCCCAATAAAGACGCCGCTATTTTTACGCCGTTTCCAAACGATCTAAGCACCGATAGCGCAGTACTGGCCGCCCCGCCCAATGCGAGGCTGGCTTTTACCCGCAGGAAGATATCGATCAGGCGAATAAAAGGCGATGCGATAAGGTTCGCTGCCAGTTTCATAATATTCAGCGCACCGCTGAATAACCAGATAATGCCAACAATCTTAGCGATGCCCTGCACTAGCGCCGGGTTTTCCCGCAGCCAGGCGCTGAATTGCCTCACTAGTGGCGTAATATTTTGTGTCAGTTCACTCATCGCCGGCAAAAGCTCCTGGCCAACGGTAAGCCACAGGTCGTTAAGGGTGAGCTGTAGTGCTTTGGTTTGCTCTGCCGACGATGTCATTCTCAGGTCAAAATCATTATTGATAAGATCCTGATCTGCTGCCCGTATTGTCGACGCTTTTAGCTGACGGTATTCATCCAGATTTGCCAGCATAGGGGCAAGGAAATCAAGCGTTTGCGTATCGCCAAACAGGGCGCCGAGGTTAAATTTATCCGCCATTGCAATTAGCGCCTCTCTACGAGCGGACTGATCCTCCATTTTCATAGTCTGTTTGAAGGTTTCAAGGATCTGTGGATGCATTTTTTCCAACTGCATCTGCACGATATGTGCCATCGCTTCCGTCACGCCTATCCCGTTTTGCTGATGCTCCAGCAACGATCCCTGGAGATCCACGCCCTGACTGGCAAACCAGTTATCCGTCTCTTTTGAAAAGGTTGATTTGAGGAAATGATCGAAATTTTCCGAAGCTGCTCTGAAGCTCGAGCCATTTTTCATGGCGATTTGCATCGTTGCGGTCAGCTCCGCAAGTCCTTCTTTTCCTTGTAGATTGGTTTTGTCGGCAAAAACATTAATCCACTGTGTTTGTTCTTCAACAGAACCGCCACCGCCTTTTGCGACGCTGTACAGCATGTTTTGTGTGGAACGGAAGTTATCAGACGCAATTTTCAGTTTGTCATGGGTGGCAATCGCCGCCCGCGCCCATATTTGCGCACTGTCGCGGGTTGTCGTTGCGGCTTTGGCGATATCAGGCACGTAGTGGCTAAGATCCTGCAATGCGGTGACGCCGCCCTCAACCATCGTGAAAGTAGCGTTTTGCAGCTCTTTTTGATCCTGATTGAACGCAAGGCTCCAGTCACGGATATTCGAGTTTAAGGCGTCCTCCGTGGCATTATTCATGCTGCCTTTAACCGCTATATTGACCATATTGTCCTGGAATTCGTAGGGTAGCTTCCAGTCGGGCGTCTCGACGTTTAAAAGTTTGCCTGATTGTCCGACAAAACTTTGCGTTTTTCCCACTAATTCAGTGAGTTGCTTGTCGTTTTCTTCCCGTCGGAGGGCTGACTCAGTAAGCTGTTGTGTCAGCCTGGTTATTTTAACTTGCTCGGTACTGAGTGTTTGTAGCGTGCTGGCGTTTAGTGAGCCGTAACGGGCTATTGCCTGCGTCAACGCCTCATTACGCGCCTGGAGCTGAGTAATAACATCGTTGGCCAAAATAATTTTCCGTATAAGTGAATAGTGCCCGGTAACAGGTTTGCCAGAAAAGGAGCAGAGAAGAGGTGAACCGGGGCCGGGCCAGGAAACCCGCAGGCGTTAAGCCTGCGAATCGTATTCGTGTTTAATCTGAGTGCCAGCTTCATCCAGCCAGCAGGCGAAATCGTCAGTAGTCAAAGCATCAATTTCAGCTGGCTGAAAGTGAAACCACTTCGCCAGCAACGCCATCGCCTGCCACAACAGCTGTGGGTTCTGTAGCCATACTAAGCATGGATTGAAATCGTTTCTGCAGCGCCTGATAGTCGAGCAAATCCATCTCTGAGAGATCTTCCGGTACCAGCCCGGTCATTGCTGCCATTAGCGGTTCGTCCCATTCTTCCGGTTTATCACTGGCGCGGCGAGCGGTGCGCATATCTTTTACCTTCAGACGGCGTAATCGAAGTTCGGCGATATGTTCTCCGGTGGCAGAGGTAAATGGAAACTGGAGAGTATATTTTTCGGTCATGTTGTAATCCTTATTAATAACTTTAAATTCGGGGCCGAAGCCCCGAAAAAAATCAACCGCCGATATTATTGCGGTATGCGTTTAGCTGATCCGTCCCGTTAACGCGGAAAATATTTGCCAGATAATCCAGTTCCAGCAGTGTTTCACCGTCAATGACCTGTTTAATATAGGTACAACCAAAGGCGCTGCTAAATTCTGGATTTTCATTCTGTTTGAATGTACCCAGCGGATTCTTTTTAAACATCACTGTCATATGCGTGACCAGAGCTAATTGATCTGCTTTCCCTTGAGAGTTATAGCAGTCAATACTGGAGCGGCATTGTAAAGCGACTGCCTGCCACGGATTGGCCGTTTTGCGCATTACTTCATGATAGAAAGAGTTCCATTTAATCTCACCTTCCAGCTTATCAAAACCCGCTGGCAGCTCGATTTTCCCAACCATACCAAGCGCCTTATGTTCTTGCATAATCATGCTGACATCAGGCAGTTTAATTTCGGTTGCTCGACCTAAAAGATTATTACCATCGAGATAAATATTCGCATTGGTAATACGGTTGATTTGAATTTTTCCGGCCATTAGTGATTGCTCTCCAGAGAAACTAAATATTCAGAGGTAATTTCTGTTTCAAATGTCAAACGCTCCAGTGGCGGTGGCGGTGTGAATTTGTAGCTCAGCAGCAAATGACCGGCAGCCAGTTCCGTTTGTTCGTTACGCGCTGGGTCGTACCAGCATTCGAAACCTAAGAGCGCGCCATCTGCAATGAGTTTGCGTCCCCAGGTATTAACCGATTCAGTTAACGCATCAATCAGCGCCTGGTTAATTGGCATATCCATATATTGTTGACTGAAATAACGAATAGATTCGTTAATAACATCGCCAGTACGGCGCACGTTTTCAAAATTGCGCATATGCGTCACTGTCGGCCAGGCCGCAGTACGGTTACCCCACAGACGCAAACCAGAGCCATAACTATTGAAAACCGTCGTGATACCGTTTTCGTTGAGTTGATTCACTTCACTTTGGGGATCGTCGATCATGGCGCTCAGAGAACGTTCTACGCCGGTAATACCCTGAATTTCCTGGTTTGAGTTGCTCCACCAAAATCCTTTTTCCAGATCGATTTTAGCGCGCAGGCCCGCTGCTCGGGACGAGAGCGGCTCCAGGACTTCCGTATTTGTTGTGCTGTCGTATACTTTTACGTGTGGATAGCACAGGCGAGCACGGTCGGAACTTGTATTAAAATTAATCGTGCCCGTCGATCCTCGCCCTGCCAGTACTTGCTGGAAGGTCGTACCGATCGGCGCATCGATATAACTAATCGCACCCAGATTTTCAGCCTGAGCAATCAGCTCAGTTGCCACAGATTTTTGGGTACAGAATACAGGGGCAATTAAAATTTTTGCAAAAAAACCGAACAGGTTATACGTATCCTGTAGCACTTTCATTCCGGTGCGATCGCCTGCGGCATTTACGGTACCAATTATTTCAGCTGCAGTAACTTTCGTTGGGTCGGAATAGGTATAATTAACAAACGCTTTGGTTCCTGGTGTTAAGTTATTACCCATGCAGGTAATTCTACCCGTCAACATATCGACGGTATAATCTGAATCTTTTGTATAAGGAATGCCGGCATTAATGCTGCGACCAATAGCCAGGGACTGGATTCCCCCATGTTTAAGTTGAATCTTGCTATTGGCATCAACTGTAACGCTTTCACTTGCGATCGTACTTTTGTGTACTGACGGATCTAATACGTTAATGACTACTACGGTGCCTGCACCATGATCATAGATGGCATTTAGCGCCTGCGGAATGGTCGTATTGGCTGTTGCAAAACCAAACTGCGCGGCATCGCTTTCAGAAAGGCATAACGTTGCCTTATTGACAGGACCGCTGATGGCTGTACCAATCAGACCTATCACTGCGGATTTTACTGCTTTAACCGGACGTGGACCGGCTTCGATTTCAAGGGTTTCTACACCATGTAGGTAATTAGCTGCCATGTACAACATCCTCTGCGTTAGTTTCTGTTTCTTCCGTGACAACTGGCGATAGGTGCCGGCGAGCAATCATAGTTTTGACCCACTCATTGTCTTCAGGCAGATCGATCTCGCTATTTGTCCACAATAAAATTTCCTGGCCATTGGAGAGCGTGACGCCGCTTGCCGGGCCGTGATAAACATATTTCATACAGTTTCGTCCTTATAGTTAACGACCGTAAGCAGGGGTAAATCCTTGCTTACCTGATTAGCAATAAACGGCATGCTGGAGGCCAACTCCAGTATGTAACGGCAAAGGCCTGAGTTCTCACCGAGATACCTTTCGTTATCTGGCCAAAGTGGCCGATCGCATCCGGGAAGATAAATTCCTCCCAACACATCACGAATACGATCCAGTGCATTTATTGCTTCACTGATTTTTGGAACAATTACGGTAGCAGCCATCTTGAGTGTTCGTTTCAATACAATTGCATCAGTACTTTCCAGAGAGGTAAAGGTCGAGCCACAATATTGTAATAGTACAGTCACCTTATTTACTGCTGGAATATATTCCAAGGGGTCTATCTCTGAAATAAACACATCCAGTTCAGGAACGGATTTTTGTAGTCTATTAATCACAGTATTGATAATAGTTAATGTTTCCAATGTCACTCTCCTTAGTTGTCCGGTGAGAGTTGTCTCCCCCCTCCGTAATAGTTCGGGTATATCTTTACTGATTTATCCTGAATTTTCTTCTAATTTAATTTAGTAAAAAATAAAAGGTGTTTTTTAGATTAATGGCTTCCACGTTGAATGAGTTCTATCTTGCTATAAACGGCATCCAGCTTTGCTTCTATAACAGCTTGTCCTCGAAGGTAGTCTTCTCTGCGAACATAATGCAGAGGAAGGTCTGCTCTGAATTCCAGAAATTCACGTTCTAGTCTTGTCCATCCAATTTCTGTTTCACGCCGGGCAATTTCAAGTGTTTCAAAACGTTCATTCAACTGCTTTAAAATTTGCGCTAAAAGAAGCTTGCCGCATGCAAACATTAATCCTGCGAACGAAAGTAGGAATGAGATAAGTTCCCAAAAATCGATACTGAGCTTCATTATTACCTCTGTTTAAGAGATGCAACTTGCTGGCCCCCATAACAAATAAAGTGATGCCCGATTAAATAAAATGTTTTTGGGATAATGTCGATTCTCACGCCAGTTTGCCGCACTACGTCCGGCATTAACCCGTTCTACATTCCCAAACCAGAGGGAAGGATCAAGTCCTTTTGATGTGGCCAGCCTTTTATCTTTATTAACCCAACCTTGCCCACCATTGTATGCACTCAGCGTAAATGCCATTCGTTGGCAGTTATCTCTCGCCTGGAGAGAATTCCAGAGTCGACGGTCATATTGCACCAACGCACGTATGGCCCAGGTGGGGTTGTAAGGCGCATTATCGCGTAATTCTGGATAAAGCTTGCTTATCCATGTTGCCGTTTCGGGCATAAACTGTGCCATACCGGTAGCCCCCGCCGGAGAGCGCGCCATGATATTCCAGCCTGATTCTTGATGTATTTGTCCGGAGAAATCTGCTACAGGCGCGTTAAGCCCCCAAATTTCTCTGGTGGTACGAATCAGTTCATTTCGCCATTGTAATGATTCACGCGGAGGGCTTTTTGCCTCGGCCATTGGCATACTGGCGATTATATATAACAAGTAAATGAATCTTTGCCGCATAGTTACAACCCCAGTGCAACAGCAAGACAGGTCGCCGCAACGAGAATAGCGCGGCGAATCATTGCTGCCGCGCAGCACAAAGATTCTTCCCAGGGACAAAAAGAGTCAGGGCGAGCCCAGGGAAAAAGGCTACGGTCGAGCCAATAACCAACCACCGCTGAGAGTGATACAAGGCTGAGTTTGTAAATAGCAACAGGAATTTGTGCGGGTGATGTCCAGCCGATAAGTGCAAAAAGCAATACAGATGAGATCAACCAACCTGATAGCCGGGGAATCGTTTTCTTTGGCATAAACTGTCTCCTGATAAGTGGAATTCCATACTCACGACATAGCCGGTAAAAAGAACGAAAACCACTTTAGAAAATAATTTCTGTCATCTATTTTTAGTTTTTTTTGAAATTTGTTTAAAAGATTTATTAAAAGTGAGGCGTACGATTTCTTTGATGACGCCGAAAAGCGCTTATAAGATGGTGTGCATTATAGATGTCCAATCTAAGGATAAATTCAATGAATGATATAGCGATATGTTCAGATGAATAATTTCTATGGCTAATTAATTAACTCATAATAACTAACTGATTGAGATATATGAGTAAATGTATTCATTAAAAATTTATATGTATTTATGGTGAGTTATTGCTTTTTTTCTGATTTCCGCACCTACAACAGTACTGGAAAATACCTGGTGCAAAAAACATGGAGATGAAAAATGATTGATAAGTCTGTGGAGATGACTCGGTTCCCTGAAATTATTAACGATCTGGCGTTTCATGCGTCCCAGGTGCTTATTGAAAGCATAAATCTTGATAGCGAATCAGCAACGAATGTTGGCCAGGCTATAGCTGACAGGATGATGAGGAACTGGGGGGGACAAAGCATCTATTTCCCCAAGGGCATTTCTGGTAGGGCTTCAGAACGGGATTACAAGATCTATAGTGAATGTGACGGTCGTAACTATGCCGAGCTGGCAAAAAAATACAATCTGACGCTACAGTGGATCTACAAAATCGTAAAGCGTGTACATAAGGAAAAGCAGAAACATCAGCGCATTGCATAAGATACAGGCTCGAATATGGCGTAAAGCATTCTACGCAATACGCCATAGTTAGTATTGACGCTTATTCAAACAAATTCTGATGAAGTTTCTGCACCACCTGTTCTGCCTGCTCAGCAGGCACCAGGAAGCAGAGGTTGTAGCTGGAGGCACCGTAGCAAATCATGCGGATATTGAACGGGTCGAGCACACCGAAGACCTCTTTGCCCACGCCACACGCGCGCGACAGCTTATTACCGATGATGGCCACCAGCGCCAGGTTTTCTTCAACTTCCACGCGGCACAGTTCTGACAGCTCAATCAGCAGCGACTGCGTCAGCAGGGTGTCACCCGTTGAGGTTGAACCGGTGGTGTCCAGCGTCAGTGCGATACTCACTTCGGAGGTGGTGATCAGATCCACGGAGATGTTATGACGCGCCAGGATGCCAAACACTTCCGCCAGGAAGCCGCGCGAGTGCAGCATATTATGGCTGTGCAGCGTAACCAGCGTTTGCTTACGGCGCAGGGCCAGCGCACGGAACAGCGGTGGATTTTCGGTTTTCTTGCACACCAGCGTACCGCCCGCTTTCGGATCTTTACTTGAACCGACGAAGACCGGGATATCACTACGCACGGCAGGCAGCAGCGTTGCCGGGTGCAGCACTTTGGCACCGAAGGTCGCCATTTCCGCCGCTTCTTCAAACGCAATCACATCAATACGTTTTGCCGCAGAGACGACGCGTGGATCGGTGGTGTAAATCCCCGGGACGTCAGTCCAGATATCTACACGGGTCGCGTGCAGCGCTTCACCCAGCAGCGCCGCGGTGTAATCACTGCCGCCACGGCCAAGCGTGGTGGTGCGTCCTTTGGCTTCGCTGCCGATAAAGCCCTGGGTGATCACGATCCCCTCATCCAGGCGCGGGACCAGCTGCTGATTGGTCAGCTCGGCCAGCGCTTCCACGTCCGGCTCGGCGCGGCCAAAGCGATCGCTGGTGCGCATGATTTTACGCACGTCGAACCACTGTGCCTGAACGTTACGTTCACGCATGATTTCAACAAACAGCAGGGTGGACATGAGCTCACCGTGGCTGACCAGCTCATCGGTCAGGGCGGTGGAGGTGGCCAGAGAAGCCGCTTCTGCCAGCGTGGTGATATTTTCCAGCAGGCGCTCCACTTCTTCGCGGATCACGTTCGGGTTCTGCAGACGTTCAAGGATATCGAACTGAATTTTGCGCAGTGCGTCCAGCTTAACGAAGCGCTCGGTGGCCTCCAGCCCTTCAGACAGAGAAACCAGCAGGTTCGTCACGCCAGCAGAGGCAGAAAGCACTACCAGGCGGGTATTCGGATCGGCCAGCACCACATCGGCGCTGCGGTTCATGGCATCGTAATCTGCCACACTGGTGCCGCCAAACTTGGCGACCACAAAACTCGTCATAATAACCTCGTGTCAGGGAATGAATAAAGCGACCATGGCACAAGAATGAAACGAAAACAGGTGCAGGCGCAAAATACGGCCCTATAAATAAAATGCGGGGGAGGTCCTGTCAATGCCGGGATTATGCGGATTTTTCATGGGGGGGTACCCCTGAGAAACAGGACTTATAACAGGGCCATATTTTATGCTTCGTTTTCCCCGATTTTGACCGACATTTCGCCGCCACGGGTGGGCGCGTCAGCAGCTATACTTTTCGGGTCTTTTCACCTGCGTTTGATGCAGGCCAGGGCAATGGCATAAAAACCATCACAATTTTTATTTGCAGGCGCTACAATCGACCGCAGTCACAATTCTCAAATCAGAAGAGTATTGCTAATGAAAAACATCAACCCAACGCAGACCGCTGCCTGGCAGGCACTACAAAAACATTTTGATGAAATGAAAGACGTCACCATCGCGGAGCTGTTCGCGAAAGATGCCGATCGTTTCAACAAATTCTCCGCGACCTTCGATGATCTGATGCTGGTGGATTTCTCCAAAAACCGCATCACCGAAGAGACACTGGCGAAACTGCAGGATCTGGCGAAAGAGACGGAACTGGCAGACGCCATCAAATCCATGTTCTCCGGTGAGAAGATCAACCGTACCGAAGACCGTGCCGTGCTGCACGTGGCTCTGCGTAACCGTAGCAATACGCCAATCATCGTTGACGGCAAAGATGTGATGCCGGAAGTGAACGCGGTGCTGGAAAAGATGAAAGCCTTCTCTGAAGCAATCATCTCCGGAAGCTGGAAAGGCTACACCGGCAAAGCCATCACCGACGTGGTGAACATCGGTATCGGCGGTTCTGACCTCGGCCCGTTCATGGTCACCGAAGCGCTGCGTCCATACAAAAATCATCTCAACATGCACTTTGTCTCCAACGTCGATGGTACTCACATCGCCGAAGTGCTGAAGAACGTGAACCCGGAAACTACACTGTTCCTGGTGGCCTCTAAAACCTTCACCACCCAGGAAACCATGACCAACGCCCACAGCGCGCGCGACTGGTTCCTGAAAACCGCAGGTGACAACAAGCACGTGGCGAAACACTTCGCAGCGCTGTCCACCAACGGTAAAGCGGTTGGCGAGTTCGGTATCGACACCGCGAACATGTTCGAGTTCTGGGACTGGGTTGGTGGCCGCTACTCTCTGTGGTCTGCGATCGGCCTGTCTATCATTCTCTCCGTGGGCTTCGACAACTTTGTTGAGCTGCTCTCCGGCGCGCACGCGATGGACAAACACTTCTCCACCACCGCACCTGAGAAAAACCTGCCGGTGCTGCTGGCGCTGATCGGTATCTGGTACAACAACTTCTTCGGCGCAGAGACCGAAGCGATCCTGCCGTACGACCAGTACATGCACCGCTTCGCGGCTTACTTCCAGCAGGGCAATATGGAATCCAACGGTAAATACGTTGACCGTAACGGCAACGCGGTGGATTACCAGACTGGCCCAATCATCTGGGGTGAGCCAGGCACCAACGGTCAGCACGCGTTCTACCAGCTGATTCACCAGGGGACCAAAATGGTACCGTGCGATTTCATCGCCCCGGCTATCACCCACAATCCACTGTCTGATCACCATCCTAAACTGCTGTCTAACTTCTTTGCTCAGACCGAAGCGCTGGCGTTTGGTAAATCCCGCGAGGTGGTAGAGCAGGAATACCGTGACCAGGGTAAAGATCCGGCCACCCTGGAACACGTTGTGCCGTTCAAAGTGTTCGAAGGCAACCGTCCAACCAACTCCATCCTGCTGCGTGAAATCACGCCGTTCAGCCTGGGTGCGCTGATTGCTCTGTATGAGCATAAGATCTTCACGCAGGGCGCAATCCTGAACATCTTCACCTTCGATCAGTGGGGCGTTGAGCTGGGTAAACAGTTGGCGAACCGTATTCTGCCTGAACTGGGTGATGACAAAGCGATCAGCAGCCACGACAGCTCGACAAATGGTTTGATTAACCGTTATAAAGCATGGCGCGCGTAATTAAATCGTCATAAAAACGTGCCGGCGATATGCCGGCATTTTTTTATCAGACAATTCCTGATGTCTGTTATTTAACTCAAATTCCCGTTATGAGTTTTATCCGAAAATACCTTTTAACCCGTTAATGAGTGCGGTTTATTTTAGGATTATACGGAGAGTTAATTTCGCCTTATGTAATTATATCTATTTGATTTTAAATAACTAATTTATTAGTTAATTATTCTTATACTTCACATTTATCCAATAGTCCGAAAACCCTTCCTCTATTTATCCGTACGGCAATCCCTCTGCTTTAGTTGTGTATACTCGAATCCGCCTGAATTTCTTTTCGGGCAAATCTCCATTCATTCATTGAAGGGAAATTGTTATGAAGAAAGTACTGTATGGCATTTTTGCCATATCTGCACTTGCGGCGACATCTGTCTATGCAGCTCCGGTCCAGGTCGGGGAAGCAGCAGGGTCGGCAGCGACGTCTGCGTCTGCGGGGAGTTCTACCGCGGCCAGCACCAGCACCGTAAGTTCAGCCGTGGGTGTCGCGCTGGCGGCAACCGGTGGCGGTGATGGCTCCAATACCGGAACCACGACCACTACGACGACCAGCACCCAGTAATTCCGGGTGTTTTAATCATAACCACACTTCGGTGTGGTTATTTCGCCCCTTCGGAGAAGAGTCGTGAAGCGACCTGCAATCATCCTGATTTGCCTGCTGTTGCAGGCGTGCTCGGCCACCACCAAAGGGCTGGGCAACTCACTGTGGGACAGCATATTCGGTACGCCGGGTGTGCATTTGACCGATGATGAACTTCAGAACATGCCGTATGCCAGCCAGTACATGCAGCTCAACGATGGTCCGCAACTGTTTGTGGTGCTCGCTTTCGATGAAAACGGGCAGCAGAAATGGGTGACGCAGGATCAGGCCACCATCGTGACGCAACATAGCCGTATTGTGAAAACCCTGCTCGGTGGCGATAACCTTCTTGAGGTCAACAACCTTGCGGCCGATCCGCTCAGCAAACCGAACCAGATCACCGACGGGGCAAGCTGGACGCGGACAATGGGCTGGACGGAACACAAGCAGGTGCGTTACGCCACCGCCCGCTCCACCTTCCGCTGGGATGGTACGGACAGCGTCAGGGTAGGCAGCGACGAAACCCGGGTTCGCGTACTGGATGAAGAGGTCACGACCGATCGGGCAACCTGGCATAACCGTTTCTGGGTGGATGATGAAGGGCAGATCCGTCAGTCCCTGCAATATTTGGGTGCCGGATTCTTCCCGGTTAAAACCACGCTGATCAAGGCCGCGAAATCATGAAAACACTTATTCGCGTTGCGCTGATCGCAAGCTTTGCCACACCGCTCGCCTGGTCTGCCGGGACGGTGAAGGTCTACACGCCGGACAGCACGCAGCCCAAAACGTTGACGAACGCCGGCCACCTGATCGATCTCGTCGGCCAGCCAAGGCTGGCAAACAGCTGGTGGACAGGTGCGGTGATCGCTGAGCGGCAGGCAACGGTGGCGGCGGAACAAAAGCACAAGGCGCTGCTCGCCAGATTAACGGGGTTAGCAGAGCAGGAAGACGGCGACGATGCTGCAGCCATTAACAGCCTTCGTCAGCAGCTTCTGGCGCTAAAGGTTACCGGAAGACAAAACATCAATCTCGATCCGGATGAAGTCCGCGTGACGGAAAAAGGCAATCCGGCCCTGGAGGGAGATTACACGCTCTGGCTCCCGGCGCAGCCTTCCACCATCACGGTGATGGGGCTTATTAGCAGCCCGGGTAAAAAACCGTTTACTCCCGGCCGCGACGTGGCGAGCTATCTCGACGAGCAGAGCCTGCTGAGTGGTGCGGATAACAGCTACGCCTGGGTGATTTATCCTGACGGGAACACGCAAAAGGCGCCGGTTGCCTACTGGAACAAGCGGCATGTCGAACCCATGCCAGGCAGCATCATTTTTGTCGGTTTTGCCGACCATTTCTGGACGAAGGCATATGACGGGCTGAATGCCGATATCCTTCATTCCCTGACACAGCGGATACCGGAATAATGAAAAAGACCTATCTCTACAGCATGCTGGCACTGTGTGTGAGTGCCGCCTGTCATGCAGAAACATATCCGGCACCCATTGGCCCGTCTCAGTCAGACTTCGGTGGCGTCGGTTTACTGCAAACCCCTACCGCGCGTATGGCGCGAGAAGGGGAAATTAGCCTTAACTATCGTGATAACGACCAGTACCGCTACTATTCTGCATCCGTACAGCTGTTCCCATGGCTCGAAACCACGCTGCGCTACACCGACGTACGAACGAAACAGTACAGCAGCGTGGACGCGTTTTCCGGCGATCAGACCTACAAAGATAAAGCCTTCGATCTCAAACTGCGCCTGTGGGAAGAGAGCTACTGGATGCCGCAGGTATCCGTGGGGGCCAAAGATATCGGCGGTACCGGCCTGTTCGACGCGGAGTACATTGTCGCCAGTAAGGCCTGGGGGCCGTTTGACTTCTCGCTGGGGCTTGGCTGGGGCTATCTCGGCACCAGCGGCAACGTGAAAAACCCGTTCTGCACCTACAGCGACAAATTCTGCTATCGCGACAACAGCTATCAGAAAGCGGGTTCCATTAACGGTGACCAGATGTTCCACGGTCCGGCTGCCCTGTTTGGCGGCGTGGAGTATCAGACGCCGTGGCAGCCGCTGCGCCTGAAGCTGGAGTACGAAGGTAACGACTACTCGCAAGAGTTCGCCGGAAAGATTGAGCAAAAGAGCAAGTTTAACGTCGGCGCCATTTACCGCGTCACCGATTGGGCCGACGTTAACCTCAGCTACGAGCGCGGCAACACCGTGATGTTTGGCTTTACGCTGCGCACCAACTTTAACGACATGCGGCCGCACTATAACGACAACGCGCGGCCTGCATACCAGCCGGAGCCGCAGGATGCCATTCTGCAGCACTCCGTGGTGGCCAACCAGCTGACGCTGCTGAAGTACAACGCCGGTCTGGCGGATCCGAAAATCCAGGTGAAAGGCGATACGCTGTACGTGACCGGTGAGCAGGTGAAATACCGCGATTCGCGGGAAGGGATCGAACGTGCCAACCGGATCATCATGAACGATCTGCCGGAGGGGATCCGCACGATCCGCGTAACGGAGAACCGCCTGAACCTGCCGCAGGTGACGACGGAAACGGACGTGGCCAGCCTGAAGCGCCATCTGGAGGGCGAGCCGCTGGGGCATGAAACCGAGCTGGTACAAAAACGCGTTGAGCCGATCGTGCCGGAGACGACCGAGCAGGGCTGGTATATCGATAAATCGCGCTTCGATTTCCACATCGACCCGGTGCTAAACCAGTCTGTCGGTGGGCCGGAAAACTTCTACATGTACCAGTTGGGCGTGATGGCAACGGCGGATCTGTGGGTGACCGACCACCTGCTGACCACCGGCAGCCTGTTTGGCAACATTGCCAACAACTACGACAAGTTCAACTACACTAACCCGCCGAACGACTCGAAGCTGCCGCGCGTGCGTACCCGCGTGCGTGAGTACGTGCAGAACGATGCCTACGTAAACAACCTGCAGGCCAACTACTTCCAGTACTTCGGCAATGGCTTCTACGGCCAGGTTTACGGCGGTTATCTGGAAACCATGTATGGCGGCGCGGGGGCGGAAGTGCTTTATCGTCCGGTTGACAGCAACTGGGCGTTTGGTATTGATGCCAACTACGTTAAACAGCGTGACTGGCGCAGCGCGCAGGACATGATGAAGTTCACCGACTATAGCGTGAAAACCGGCCATCTGACGGCCTACTGGACGCCGTCGTTCGCCCAGGACGTGCTGGTGAAAGCCAGCGTGGGTCAGTACCTGGCGGGCGATAAGGGCGGCACGCTGGATATCTCCAAACACTTCGACAGCGGAGTGGTGGTCGGTGGTTACGCCACCATCACCAACGTCTCGCCGGACGAATACGGGGAAGGGGACTTCACCAAAGGGGTGTATGTGTCGATTCCGCTGGATCTGTTCTCATCCGGTCCAACCCGTAGCCGTGCGGCCATTGGCTGGACGCCGCTGACGCGCGACGGGGGCCAGCAGCTGGGTCGTAAGTTCCAGCTGTATGACATGACCAGCGATAAGAACATTAACTTTCGCTGATAGCCCTCATCCTTTTCTGTTGTAGGCCCGGTAAGCGCTTGCGCCACCGGGCAACTCACAAGCGGCGCAGCAGCCTCGCCGGGTTTCCCGCATAAACGCCTTTCTCGGTGATGGATTTGGTCACCACGCTCCCCGCACCAATCACCACCCCGTCGCAGATGGAGACCGCCAGGATGGTCGCCCCGCTGCCTATCGACACATCATTTCCCACAGTAATGCGTCCCCAGCTGTTCCGGTCAGCATTGGGTTTGCCGTCGCGAAACATATCGTTGGCAAACATCACCCCATGGCCAATGAAACAGCGTTCGCCCAGGGTGACGTACTCGCAAATGAAGGTGTGGGACTGAATTTTGCTCTCGTCGCCAATGCGCGTATTGCCCTGAATTTCAACAAACGGGCCGATAAACACACCGTTGCCAAGCACGCAGTCATAGAGATTGCAGGGCTCATACAGGGTGACATTTTCACCACAGGTTACGTTGCGAACCCCGGTAGGTCTGCGCTCCATTCGTTACCTCCGTACATAAAACATAATTAAAAAATATAGATCCACGTCACATTTTTGCGTTATACAGGAACCTCGCCCTGGAGAATGAGGTGCTGTATGACATCCCTGACTCGCCCGCGCGTTGAGTTCATCTCAACTATCCTCCAGACCGTGCTCAACCTCGGTCTGCTGAGCCTTGGCCTGATCCTGGTCGTCTTTTTGGGTAAAGAGACGGTGCATCTGGCGGATGTACTGTTCGCCCCCGAGCAAACCAGCAAATATGCGCTGGTGGAAGGCCTGGTGGTCTACTTTCTCTACTTTGAATTTATCGCCCTGATTGTGAAGTATTTCCAGTCAGGCTTTCACTTCCCGCTGCGCTATTTTGTCTACATTGGGATCACCGCGATAGTGCGGCTGATCATCGTCGATCATAAATCTCCCCTTGATGTGCTGATCTACTCGGCGGCGATCCTGCTGCTGGTGATCACGCTCTGGTTGTGTAATTCGAAGCGGTTGAAGCGCGAATAGGCGCTCTGACGCGGAAGAGATGCGGTCAAAATGTGATCTATATAGATTTAATTTAAAACTATATAGTTTTAAATGTGTGGCAGTTCAGGCATACGCGGTACTGAAATTAACTGCCACATACTTAATCTATTCGACAGGTGATCTGCATGGCCCACTCTTCAATACTGGAGCGGATAACTGACGTCTCGCAAAAGCTGGCATCAGAAGTCCATCTTCGAAGTCTACGGGACAGTTTTATTATTTCTGTCCCGTTCCTTGTCCTGGCTGGACTCTTCATCATGCTTAATTATGTTTTTCTCGATCCGAAAGGCATATTAAGCGGTCTGTTATCCACTGACACCCTGGTACAGCTACGCAATATTGGCGAGCGCGTTCTTAACGGAACAATGAATATTTTATCGCTGATGCTGGTGATATTAATTGCGTATCATATTGCCAGTAAGAAAAAAAACCCTACGCCAGTCATTCCCGCTATGGTTGCGCTGGCGGTGTTTTATGCATTAATGCCCATTGAAACCGTGCAAACCCTGGCCGATGGTCAGCAGGTTCGACTTACCGGAATGGTCTCCTATGGCAGTACCAATGCTGGCGGTGTCTTTCTGGCAATACTGACGGCGGTGTTATCAACAAATCTTTTTTTATGGATTTCGAAAAATAAAAAATTACAGATCCGGCTAGGAGATGATGTGCCTTCCATGGTGGTACAATCCTTCCAGTCGATGTTTTCCATTATGTTAACCGTCGCTATTTTCGCGCTGGTTGCATTTAGCGTTAATCTTTTCCTTCATACTGAAATCCCGGCGCTGATTCAGCATCTCATCCAGGCGCCGCTGGTACATTTAACGACTAATTTATCCGGTTTTCTGGTGTTAACGACCCTGACAAATCTTCTCTTTTCGTTGGGGATACATCCGGGTGGGATTATTAATCCCATTCTTGAACCTCCCTTGCTGGTAGCGATGCAGGAAAACATGTCCGCCTTTGCCAGCGGGCAGATCCCACCCCATATTATCGTTCTGCCATTTCGCGATCTGTATGGTCATATGGGAGGAACCGGGAGCACGCTGGCCCTGCTGCTGGCAGTGTTTGTTCGAAGCCATATGTCCAGCCACCGTAACTTTTCCAGAACGGTGATTGCCCCAGGCATTTTTAATATTAACGAGCCGGTCATTTTTGGTTTCCCGGTGCTCTACAACCCGTTAATGATGATCCCTTTTATCCTTTATCCGCAGATTAATTTCACAATCGCGTACTTTGCAACCGCCTGGGGGTGGGTCTCAAAAATTGTTGCCTACGTTCCCTGGTCAGTGCCTCCGCTTATTTCTGGCTGGCTCGGATCCGGCGGTGATTTTCGTAATGTCATTTTGCAGATCCTGCTATTAGCGCTTGGAGTCGTAATCTATTTACCTTTTTTAACCGCCTATGAGCGTTCGTTAATCAAACGCAGCAATGAAACGATAATTAATACTCTCGCCTCTGAGTCAGAAATAACGCCGCAGGAGGACAATGATATTCATCGGTTGGATGGGAAAACCATTATTCTGGCCTGCAATGAAGGCATGTCGACCTCTTTGATGGCCAGCAAAATGCGAAAATATTGCGAAAGCCAGAATTGTACGCTCAACGTGTATGCCGTGAATGCAGGTAAACTGGTCGATGAATATAAAAACGCCCAGCTTATTTTGCTGGGTCCGCAAATCGCGTATCTCCAGGAAACCATTCTTCAGGATATCAATCACCACTGCCCGGTGATCCCCCTTGACCCTCAGCACTTCAGCAAACTTGATGGACCGGCGGTAATTCATGCCGCCCTGCCATACTTTAAAAAGGAATCCGTATGATTAACTGCGCCTATATTGGCTTTGGTAAAAGCGCCACGCGCTATCATCTCCCTTATGTTTTATGCCGCAAGGATAAATACAACGTAAAGCGTATTTATGATATTGCGCGTAAGCCAGAGGTTGAAGCGCAGCCGCACTATCAACACATCTGTTTTACCTCCCGGCTGCAGGATATTCTGGAAGACAATACGCTTCAGCTGGTGGTTATCTGCACCCATCCTGATAGCCATTTTGAGTATGCCCGGCTATGTCTGGCACACGGCAAAAACGTGCTGGTCGAGAAACCTTTTACAACCACCCCAGAAGAAGCGAAAACGCTGTTAGCTCTGGCATGGGAAAAGGGCTTAACCGTCTCTCCGTTTCAAAACCGACGTTTTGATAGCTGTTATTTGACCATGAAACAGGCGATTGAGAGCGGTAAACTGGGGGAAATAGTCGAGATCGAAAGCCATTTTGACTATTTTCGCCCGGCGTCGGAAACCTGTCCCGGCAGTTATTTCGACGGCGCGTTTTATGGCCTTGGCGTGCATACGCTCGATCAAATTATCGCCCTGCTGGGGCGTCCGCAGCAGGTCGGGTACCATCTTCAGCGCCAGAGAAACCCGCTCAACCCTGACGACGCCTTCACCGTTCACCTCTATTACCCGAAGACGACCGCGATCGTGAAAACCAGCCATCTGGTGAAAATACCCTCGCCGAGATTCACGGTACACGGTACGCGAGGATCGTTTATTCGCTATGGTATCGACCAGCAGGAAACCAGCCTGAAGGCGGGCATTATGCCTGGGGACCCAGGGTTTGGTGAAGATCGTGAATGCGCGGTGCTGGAGTATATCGATGACGCAGGATGTTCTGTCCGGGAGGAACTGCCGGCGGTACCCGGCGACTACGGACGCGTTTATGACGCGCTTTACGACACACTCTCCTCAGGCAAGGCCAACTATGTCAGCGAGCAAGAAGCGTTAACCAATCTCGACATTTTGCAAAAGGCATTTCAACAGCCAACACCTGCCATCGTTTCTCTCGAAGAGGAGGCGTAAAGATGAAACGGCTTCTGAATTGCCGGGCCAGCGACTTTCGTGGCCCCATTACCGGCGTAGCTTACGAGATGCCATCAGCGCCAGCGAAGGGCGCGTCATTATGGCCGAAATTGCCGTGCAGGCGCCCCCGCTGTTTGCAGAGGTGACGAATGCGGAATTGTTGTGTGCGTTTGGCGCCGACCTTCTGCTGCTCAAGGGGATCCATTTTCAGCGGCCCGCATTGAACGGCGGAGAAGAACGTTTTGGCGCTGATCCTGTCAGCCAGGTGAAATGCCTGACGGGGCGTTTAACAGGCGTCAATTTTGAAGTCCTGCCCGCAGACGATCTCTCCAGCCCCGGCGCTTTTCTGCCTGCGCATCTGGAGGCAGTGCGGCATGCGGATTTTTACTGCCTGACCGGCTATGACAAGCCCGGGGTGACGGCCGGGCGTATGTGTCAGGCGATAGCAGCGCTCAGGGCGCAAACCGATAAGCTGATTCTGGCCGCGAAATTTTATAATTCCGGGCTGGCGCAACCCCTGGAGTATGCTGGCTATATCAGTGCAGGCGCAGATGGCGCTATCTTTTCGGCACCAGGCGGATGCCGGGGGGCATCGGAAGGGCGCGTCAGCCACATTGCGCAGGCAGTGCAGTCGCTGGGAGGGCTTGCCATCACCACGCTGAGCAGTAGTCAGGAAGGTGCGGATTGTGCTACGGTGCGCGACATTGGCCTGGCCAGTAAACGTTGCGGTAGCGACATGCATAATTTTGGCGACGCAGGGGTGGCAGGCATGGCCGACCCGGAAGCGCTGAATGCCTTATCCCTCGCTATCCGTGGCCGACGGCACACCTGGGTGCGTATGGCTGCATCCCTGTCTCGTTAATTTGAGTCGGCCCTGTAAGGGGCCGTTTGCGGAGAGCGTTATGCCTAAGTATATGGAGATCTACCATGAAGTGCGGCGGCGCATTGTGGTGGGCATCTATGCTCCCGACAAAAAATTGCCCGAAGGGGCAAGGCTCGCCGCTGAATTTGGATGTAGCGAGCTAACCATCACTAAAGCGCTGGATTTGCTCGTCCGCGAGGGACTGGTGCTGCGCAAGCGTGGGCTAGGCTCGTTTGTTAAGCGCCAGGTTTCTGCGGCAAGCAACTCACACCTGATAGGCACCGCGCAGCGCTGCGCCACTCAGGGGAAAACCCTCACCACTCGCGTGCAGCTATATACTGCCGTGCCTGCCTCTGCCGATATCGCGCAAAAATTGCAAATCCCTGAGGGTGAACTGGTGCATGAAATCCACAGAGTACGCGTCATAGCGGAGATCCCTTCCATCGTGGAGTACACCTGGATGCCTGTCGCGCTGTTTCCTCGTCTGGCTCTGAGCCATGTTCAGCATTCCATTTACGCGTACATTACCCATGAGCTGGGGTGTACCGTCCATAGCGCACATATGAAAGTCACCGGGCGAAACGCCAGCGAGCAGGAAAGGGTGTGGCTGGAGCTGACCGAACCCACCACGCTTATTCAGGTGGAGCAGACGGCATTTCTCGATAACGGCAAGCTGTTTGAATACTCCTGCGCCCGCCATCTCTGGCATACCTTTAACTTTGAGACTGACTTTGTGCGTGTCTGACCCATAAAAAAATGGCGCTCCGAAGAGCGCCTAACAACAGTCACAAGTTGGGTTAATACAATACGTCTAAAGTTGAGGGTTGCAGTGGCATAACAGATGAAACTTAACCTTTCACACCGCCCGCCGTCAGGCCGTTGACCAGCCAGCGCTGCGCCAGCAGGAACACCACGGTAATCGGGATGGCAGAGAGTACGGCCGCCGCGGCAAAGTCGCCCCACAGGTAGTTTTGCGGGTTGAGGTATTGCTGCATACCCACGGCCAGGGTGTAACTATTCACATCACGCAGTAACAGAGACGCGACCGGCACTTCGGTGATGGCGGCGATAAACGACAGGATAAATACCACCGCCAGGATAGGCACCGACAGCGGCAGCAGAACCAGACGGAACGCCTGCCATGGTGTCGCGCCATCCAGCGCCGCCGCTTCTTCCAGCGAGCCGTCGATGGTTTCGAAATAACCTTTGATGGTCCACACATGCAGGGCGATACCGCCAAGATAGGCGAAGATCACGCCGCCGTGGGTGTTCAGGCCGATAAACGGCACATACTGGCCCAGGCGGTCAAACAAGGCATACAACGCGACCAGAGACAGTACCGCCGGGAACATCTGGAAAATCAGCATCCCTTTCAGCAGTGAGGCCTTGCCCGGGAACTTCATACGGGCGAAGGCGTACGCACAGGTGGTGGAGAGCGTCACGATGCCGATCGCGGTGATGGTCGCCACTTTCACCGAGTTCCAAAGCCACAGCAGTACCGGGAACGGCGGCGGGGTAACGCGGCCATCGGCATGCTCCACGCTGAAGCCCAGCGCAAGCTTCCAGTGCTCCCAGGAGATTTCGTCCGGGATCAGGCTGCCGGTAGCGAAGTTACCCGAACGCAGGGAGATGGCGATGACCATCAGCAGCGGGAACATGATCGCCGCAATAAAAATCAGCAGCCCTAAATGCGTCGCCAGGAGGCGCAGTTTCTGAGATTTGGGTTGTACCATAGCCATGATCGATGCCCTCCTTAGTCAAATTTCATACGTGTGGCTTTCAGGTTCACTATCGCCAGCGCGCCAACCAGCAGGAAGATCAGGGTGGCAATCGCTGCCGCCAGACCAAAGTCCTGACCGCCGCCGCCTTCAAAGGCGATGCGATAGGTGTAGCTCACGAGCAGATCGGTATAGCCGGCTGGCGTGGTGGTACCGAGACGATCCGGGCCACCGTTGGTCAACAGCTGAATCAGCACGAAGTTGTTAAAGTTGAAGGCAAAGCTGGCAATCATCAGCGGAGTCAGCGGCTTGATGAGCAGCGGCAGCGTAATCTTAAAGAAGTTCTGGAACGGACCTGCGCCATCCATTGCCGAGGCTTCGTACAGGTCGTCCGGGATAGCCTTCAGCAGGCCCATGCACAGGATCATCATGTACGGATAACCCAGCCAGGTGTTGACGATGATAATCATCGAACGGGCGGTGGTCGGGTCGCTGAACCAGGCCGGTTTGATGCCGAACAGCGCGCTCAGCATCATGTTGATTTCACCGAAGCTCTGGTTAAACAGCCCTTTGAAAATCAGAATTGAGATAAACGACGGTACGGCATACGGCAGGATCAGCAGCACGCGGTAGATCGCTTTGCCTTTCAGGGCTTCCCACTGCACGAGGCAGGCCAGCACCATACCCACGGCAACGGTCAGGAGTACCGTCAATACGGAGAAGACCACCGTCCAGACGAAGATAGCAAAGAACGGCTTCTGGATCCCTTCGTCGGTAAACACGCGGGTAAAGTTGTCCCAGCCGATAGTCACGGTATAGCCCGGGCTGAGTTTGTCATCGCCCCAGCTGCCGTCGGCGTTTACAGACTGATAGAAACCAATATCGTTGTTCGGACGGTACTTCACGCCGCTCTGGTTATTCGTCAGCGTGCCGTCATCCGCCAGGGTATAGAGTGGCTGCGTGCCGGAGAACTGGCGCAGCGAGCTCATGGTCACTTTGCTTTCGTCCGGCAATACGGCGGTGAGCTGAGTCAGCGCCTGACGGTTCTGGGTAATGATACGCAGGTTAGCGCGTTCGCCTTCCGGCAGGGCAGGGGCCTCTTTTAAGGCCAGCTTCTGCTCGCCGCCAAATTTGAAAGCGTCGGAAATATAGGTTTTGCCGCTCTCGCCGTCAGTCAGTGCTAATTTCCATTCGTCACCCGCAGGATACAAACCAAAGTTGAAGGTCTTGCCTGCCTGATAAGAACGGTCCAGAAGCACCTGAGTGGCGCGCTCTTGTGCGAGCTGGTTGGTGCTGCTGTAGTTAGTGAATGCGATAGCGATAGTACAGATCAGCGGGAACAGGACAAACAGCCCCATCCCGGCCACGCCCGGATAGACATAACGCCAGGCATACGCCTTACGGTTGGCGAAAATATACAGGCCAGCAGAGCTTAAAATCAGCGTCATGATGGCGAACAGATATTCCCCTTGTACGTACATTAAAACAACAAGGTAACCCACCAGCAGACAGAGCAGACCGATCGCTGACCACTTCAGCACGTCGCTTTGCCACCAATGTTTCTTTTTAATGACATCCATGGGGTTCTTCCTCTACAACGTTTGATCTTTTCTCCCTCTCCCGTGGGAGAGGGCCGGGGTGAGGGCGTGCGGATAGCGACAACCCTCACCCTAACCCTCTCCCAGAGGGAGAGGGGACTACGGCATTACTTAGTAATACGACCCTGCGCATCTTTCAGCGCGGCATCGACAGTCTGACGACCGCTTGCGGCGTTAATTACCGCAGTACGGGTGGCATACCAGAACGCGGCCATCTGTGGGATGTTCGGCATGATTTCGCCTTTCTGGGCGTTATCCATGGTTGCCGCGATACGTGGGTCTTTTGCCAGCTGATCCTGGAAGGATTTCAGCGCAACGGCACCCAGCGGTTTGTCCTTGTTCACTTCATCCAGACCCTGATCGGTCAGCAGGTAGTTTTCGAGGAACTCTTTCGCCAGCTCTTTGTTCGGGCTGGCGGCGTTGATACCTGCGCTCAGCACGCCAACAAACGGTTTAGACGGCTTGCCGTTGAATGTTGGCAGCAGCGTCACGCCATAGTTGATTTTGCTCTTGTCGATGTTGGTCCAGGCCCACGGACCGTTGATGGTCATCGCGGTTTCGCCTTTGTTGAACGCCGCTTCCGCGATGGAGTAATCGGTATCCGCGTTCATGTGTTTGTTCTTGATCAGATCGACCAGGAAGGTCAGACCCGCTTTCGCACCCGCGTTGTCCACGCCCACGTCTTTGACGTCATATTTGCCGTTTTCAAACTTGAACGCGTAACCGCCATCGGCAGCAATCAGCGGCCAGGTGAAGTACGGCTCCTGCAGGTTGAACATCAGCGCGCTCTTACCTTTCGCTTTCAGCTCTTTATCCAGTTTCGGGATCTCTTCCCAGGTTTTCGGCGGGTTAGGCACCAGGTCTTTGTTATAAATCAGAGACAGGGCTTCCACTGCAATGGGATAAGCGATCAGCTTGCCGTTATAGCGAACGGCGTCCCAGGTGAACGGGAACAGTTTGTCCTGGAAGGCTTTATCAGGCGTGACTTCCGCCAGCAGGCCGGATTGTGCATAACCCCCGAAACGGTCATGCGCCCAGAAGATGATGTCCGGGCCGTCACCGGTTGCCGCAACCTGCGGGAATTTCTCTTCCAGCTTGTCCGGGTGTTCTACGGTGACTTTGATACCGGTGTCTTTTTCGAATTTTTTACCCACTTCGGCCAGGCCGTTATAGCCTTTGTCGCCGTTAATCCAGATAACCAGCTTACCTTCTTCAATTTTGGCGAGAGCCGGTGCGGAAATCATCATTGCTGCAAGGGCGGACAATGCGAAAACGCGTGCGCCAGTCTTGATCTTCATATCTGCCATCCTTTTTTGGTGATGTGCTCGTGGATACATAAGGTGGTTCAACGTCACTCAGTCTCCTTATTTGACATCCTCTTTCCATCCTCCCAACCCCTACGCCCCACCCCCGGTTTGTGTGATCTGTGTTGCATAAATTTAAGTTATGAGTGCTGGCGCACATAAAAACACGCTGAATTTTGCAGGTGGCTTCACGAATTTTGCCTCAGCCCGCCAGCTGCGGTCGCAGAGCCTGCTCTCTCATCCTCCCGCCTCCTCCCCCATAAAAAAGCCGGGGGGTGGAGGATTCGCGAAAGTAATGGATACCCCATAGTGAACTTATCTTGAATGTTTCTGTCGGTGACAGGTTGTAACGAAGGGAGAAGGGCATGGCGAGCGTACAGCTGCGTAATGTAACGAAAGCCTGGGGCGACGTAGTGGTGTCAAAAGACATCAATCTCGACATCCACGAAGGTGAATTCGTGGTGTTTGTTGGCCCATCTGGCTGCGGTAAATCAACTCTGCTGCGTATGATTGCCGGTCTTGAAACCATCACCAGCGGTGATTTGCTGATTGGTGATACCCGAATGAACGACATTCCGCCTGCCGAACGTGGCGTTGGCATGGTGTTCCAGTCTTATGCACTTTATCCCCATCTCTCCGTCGCCGAGAACATGTCCTTTGGCCTGAAGCTGGCGGGGGCGAAAAAAGAGGTGATTAACCAGCGCGTCACGCAGGTGGCAGAAGTGTTACAGCTGGCACACCTGCTGGAGCGTAAACCGAAGGCGCTTTCCGGTGGCCAGCGTCAGCGCGTCGCGATTGGCCGTACGCTGGTTGCCGAACCACGCGTCTTCCTGCTGGATGAACCGCTTTCTAACCTGGATGCCGCGCTGCGCGTCCAGATGCGTATCGAAATCTCCCGTCTGCATAAACGTCTTGGCCGCACGATGATTTACGTCACCCACGATCAGGTCGAAGCGATGACGCTGGCTGACAAAATTGTGGTGCTGGACGCAGGCCGCGTGGCACAGGTGGGTAAACCGCTGGAGCTGTATCACTATCCGGCAGACCGCTTTGTTGCGGGCTTTATTGGCTCGCCAAAGATGAACTTCCTGCCCGTCAAAGTCACGGCGACAGCCATTGAACAGGTACAGGTGGAGTTGCCAAACCGTCAGCAAGTCTGGCTGCCGGTCGACAGCGCCAACGTACAGGTGGGGGCCAACATGTCCCTCGGTATTCGTCCTGAGCATTTACTGCCGAGCCACATCGCCGATGTGACGCTGGAAGGTGAAGTTCAGGTCGTCGAACAACTTGGTCACGAAACACAGATTCATATCCAGATCCCCGCCATCCGTCAGAACCTGGTCTACCGCCAGAATGACGTGGTGTTGGTAGAAGAGGGTGCCACATTCGCTATCGGTTTGCCGCCAGAGCGTTGCCATCTGTTCCGCGAGGATGGCACTGCATGTCGTCGGCTGCACAAAGAGCCAGGCGTTTAAGCAATCCCAAAAGAAGACACGAAACCGACAGGTCAAGTGTTCAAAGAAAAGCAATGATCTCAGGAGATAGAATGATGATTACTCTGCGCAAAGTCCCTCTGGCACTCGCCATTGCGGCAGGCATTATGTCTGCCCAGGCAGGCGCTGTAGACTTTAAAGGTTATGCTCGTTCCGGCATTGGCTGGACCGGGAGTGGCGGTGAACAACAATGTTTCCAGGCAACCGGTGCTCAAAGTAAATACCGTCTCGGTAACGAATGTGAGACGTACGCTGAGCTGAAACTGGGCCAGGAAGTGTGGAAAGAGGGCGACAAGAGCTTCTATTTCGACACTAACGTAGCGTATTCCGTTTCTCAGCAGAACGACTGGGAATCCACCAGCCCGGCCTTCCGTGAAGCTAACGTGCAGGGTAAAAACCTGATTGAGTGGCTGCCAGGCTCCACCATCTGGGCCGGTAAGCGCTTCTATCAGCGTCATGACGTCCACATGATCGACTTCTACTACTGGGATATCTCAGGTCCTGGTGCCGGTATTGAAAACATCGATCTGGGCTTTGGTAAACTCTCTCTGGCAGCTACCCGCTCTTCTGAATCAGGCGGTTCTGCAACCTTCGCCGATCGTGATGCCAACGGCGACCGTGTTTATGACAACGTTGTACCTAACGACGTCTTCGACGTGCGTTTAGCCGGTCTGGAAACCAACCCGGGCGGTACGCTGGAGCTGGGCGTTGACTATGGTCACACCAACATTCCTGACGACTACTACCTGCAGCCTGGCGCTTCTAAAGATGGCTGGTTATTCACTGCTGAACACACCCAGAGCATGATGAAGGGCTTCAACAAGTTCGTACTGCAGTACGGTACGGATTCCATGACCTCTAACGGCAAAGGTATTCCACAGGGCGGTAGCGTTGATAACGATGGCTCCATGTGGCGTGTGCTGGACCACGGTGCAATCACCCTGGCAGACCGTTGGGACCTGATGTACGTCGGTATGTACCAGAACATCGATCGTGACAACAACAACGGTACCGAGTGGTGGACTGTGGGTGTTCGTCCGATGTTCAAATGGACGCCAATCATGAGCACCCTGCTTGAAGTGGGCTACGACAACGTCAAATCTCAGAGAACTGACGAGAAGAACAGCCAGTACAAAATCACCCTGGCACAGCAATGGCAGGCAGGCGACAGCATCTGGTCCCGTCCGGCTATCCGTGTCTTCGCAACCTACGCGAAGTGGGATGAGAAATGGGGTTACGCAAACAACAGCGACACTGGCTACACCTCCGGTGTGGCTTACAGTGACACCTCTGCGAAAACCTTCAGCCGTGGCGACAACGATGAATGGACCTTCGGCGCCCAGATGGAAATCTGGTGGTAATTCGTTAGACCTGACGTAATGACCTGAAAAGAGGGGCGCAAGCCCCTCTCTCCTTAGGGTGCTGCGCGCTATTGCCTGGCCACCGCAGTGCTCACGCTATCAGAGGTAATAACAATGAAAATGAAGAAAAGTCTCGTCGCGCTGTGCCTCTCTGCGGGGCTGTTAGCCTGTGTTCCGGCCGTCTCCTTTGCAGACGTGAATTTCGTGCCACAAAATACCAGTGCTGCGCCCGCTATCCCGGCAGCGGCACTCCAGCAACTGACATGGACGCCGGTTGATCAATCCAAAACGCAGTCGACTCAGCTCTCTATGGGTGGCCAACAACTGAACGTGCCGGGAATTTCTGGCCCCGTTGCGGCTTATAGCGTACCGGCGAACATTGGTGAATTGACCCTGACGCTGACCAGCGAAGTAAACAAACAGACCAGTGTGTTTGCGCCAAACGTCCTGATCCTAGATCAAAACATGACGCCATCGGCGTTCTTCCCGAGCGACTATTTTAGCTATCAGGAACCGGGCGTAATGAGTGCTGACCGCCTGGAAGGCGTTATGCGCCTGACACCTGCTCTGGGTCAGCAAAAGATTTACGTGCTGGTATTCACAACAGAGAAAGATTTGCAGCAGACAACAAAGCTGGTTGACCCGGCGAAAGCTTATGCCAAAGGCACCGGTAACTCTGTCCCGGATATTCCGGATCCGCTTGCCCGCCATACCACTGATGGCCTGGTCAAACTGAAAGTTTCCACCAACAGCGCTTCCAGCGTACTCGTTGGCCCACTGTTTGGCTCGTCTGGTCCAGGTCCGGTGACTGTGGGGAATACCGCTGCACCTGTTTATACCGCGCCAGCGGCTACGGCAGCCGCGACCGCAGCCCCAGCTCCGGCGAAGAAAGCTGAGCCGGTACTGAACGACACCGAAGAATACTTCAACAACGCCATTAAGCAGGCGGTGAAGCGCGGCGATGTCGATAAAGCGCTGAAACTGCTTGATGAAGCCGAACGTTTAGGTTCAACCACTGCCCGTTCCACCTTTATCAGCAGTGTAAAAGGCAAGGGGTAACCGTTTCCCCACAGTGCTGATTTGTTAGTAGTTTAGTGCGCCTGAGTGGGCGCACTTTTTTTCGTGCCGCTCGCGCTGTTGCACCATTGTTGCGATAGTGATCGCTAAATAACGTTTGACCGCCCTCAATGCGCTTTTCTGCGATACAATGCCATTACGTTATGTATCGGAGAGTCCGGCATGTCACACCCTGCGCTAACGCAACTGCGTTCGCTGCGCTATTTCGACCAAATACCTGCGCTTGACCCGCAGCAGCTTGACTGGTTGCTGCTGGAAGATTCCATGACTAAACGTTTTGAGCAACAGGGTAAGACGGTTACGGTGACGATGATTCAGGAAGGGTTTGTCACCTCTGCTGACATTGCCAGTGAGCTGCCGCTGTTACCAAAAGAAGAACGCTACTGGTTGCGTGAAATTCTGCTCTGCGCGGATGGTGAGCCGTGGCTCGCCGGACGAACCGTGGTGCCTGAATCCACCCTTTCCGGGCCAGAGCTGGCACTGCAACGGCTGGGAAATACCCCGCTCGGGCGGTATCTTTTTACCTCGTCTGAACTTACCCGTGATTTTATTGAAATTGGACGCGATGCCGAACTGTGGGGACGTCGTTCCCGTCTTCGCCTGAGCGGTAAACCGTTAATACTGACGGAGCTTTTTTTACCGGCATCGCCGTTGTACTGAGAGGAAGAAAAAAATGGAGTGGAGCCTGACGCAGAACAAGCTGCTGGCCTATCACCGCTTAATGCGTACCGATAAACCCATCGGCGCGCTACTGCTGTTGTGGCCGACATTATGGGCGCTATGGGTGGCGACGCCGGGCGTTCCACCGCTGTGGATCCTGGGCGTGTTTGTGGCCGGTGTCTGGCTGATGCGTGCGGCGGGCTGTGTGGTCAATGACTACGCCGATCGTAAATTCGACGGACATGTGAAACGGACAGCCAATCGTCCGTTACCCAGCGGGCAGGTCACAGAGAAAGAGGCCCGTGTGCTGTTCATCGTGCTGGTGCTGCTCTCCTTCCTGCTGGTGTTAACCCTCAACACCATGACCATCCTGCTTTCCGTTGCGGCTCTCGCGCTGGCATGGGTCTATCCGTTTATGAAACGCTATACCCATCTGCCGCAGGTGGTGCTCGGCGCGGCGTTTGGCTGGTCGATCCCAATGGCGTTTGCGGCGGTCAGCGAGTCGGTACCGCTGAGCTGCTGGCTGATGTTCCTGGCGAACATTCTCTGGGCCGTGGCTTATGACACGCAATATGCGATGGTTGACCGCGATGACGATCTGAAAATTGGCATTAAATCGACCGCCATTCTGTTTGGTCGTCACGACAAGCTGATTATCGGTATCCTGCAGGTCGCGGTGCTGGCGCTGATGGTGGCGATTGGTCGCCTGAACGGGCTCAACTGGGAGTTTTACTGGTCAGTGCTGGTGGCGGGTCTGCTGTTTGCATATCAGCAAAAGCTGATCGCAAAGCGTGAGCGTGACGCCTGTTTTAAAGCGTTTATGAATAATAACTACGTGGGCCTGGTGCTGTTCCTGGGGCTGGCGATGAGCTATTTTAGCTGAAAAAAAGCCCGGTGACGCTGAAGCTTACCGGGCCTGCATGATATGAAGCGTCAGATTGTGAGCCGGGTAAGGCGAAGCCGCCACCCGGCTTTTTCACATCACTCGCCCTGCGTCGCACTCTCAATCGTCAAACGCACGTCGGAGGTAATCAGCTCTGCCAGCATCTGATACACCTTCAGCGTCTCTTCCGGCTCGGCATCGCCCGTGTCGCTAATGAACCCTTCATCACGCAACGTCAGTACTAGTGAACTGAAGACCGCTTTGTCGAAGAATTCCGGGGCGTTGATGCCGTGCAGAACGGAAAGGCGCTGTGCCAGCGTCCGGCTCTCTTTCTCCAGCGTACCGCGGTTAATGGATGGGTTCGCGCTCAGCAGCCAGAAGGTGATAGCGTAGCGCTGCAGTGTTTCACGCGCACCCGCCGCCAGCAGTTGCAGCGTACGGGAGCGTGACGGATTGATATGCAGCTCGTCGTTAACAACGGTAATTAGCCCCTGACGACGCAGCTCCTCGGTCATTTTATCCAGCTCAATCGCCAGTTCATCCTTGCTCCAGCGCAGGAACAGCTCTGCTTTCAGCATCGGATAAAGCGTCTCTACATGACGCAGCAGCTCCTGACGAGAAATACGGCGATGCTGGGTAATGATCGCCGCCATCAGCGACGGCAGCATCAGCATATGCGCGATATTGTTACGATAGTAGGTCATCAGCACCGCCTGCTCGCGCGGGAGAATGATGATGTCGCCAATCGTATCTTTCTCGACTTCAAACTTGTTCATCTGCAGCGCATGGTCGATCAGCTCGCTCGCCGTGCTGGCAGGCGTCGTTGAATCCACCGAGTAGGGAACGTTGCGCATCAGGTCAAGATAGCAATCCAGCTGCTCCGTAAGCTGTTCACGGGTCAGGGAGCGTTGACGTGACGCCAGCAGCGCCGTACAGCACAGGTTCATGGCGTTTGCGGCACCGGCGTTGTTAATACGCACCATCAGCTCAGCCGCGATACCGTTAACCGTTGGCGTCAGCCAGGCTGGACGCACCGCTTCGATAGGATCGATAGACTCGCGCCAATCGGGAACATGGTTGTTCAGATACGTCATCAACGGCATCGGCTCGCCGAAGTTTACGTAGCCCTGACCAAGATTGCGTAGCTTGCTCAGCCCGCGCAGCATCTGCGGCAGGCTCTCTTTCTCTTTAGTCGCCCCGCGCAGCTCTTTGGCGTAAGTTCCCACTTCCATGACGTGCTCATAGCCAATGTAAATGGGCACCAGCGTGATGGGACGAGTGCCGCCGCGCAGCATCGCCTGGATGGTCATCGACAGCGTGCCGGTTTTCGGATCCAGCAGACGGCCGGTTCGTGAACGGCCCCCCTCCACGAAGTACTCAACGGAATAACCGCGGCTGAACAGCTCGCCCAGATATTCACGGAATACGGTGGAGTAGAGCTTGTTGCCCTTAAAGGTACGACGAATGAAGAACGCCCCCAGGCGGCGGAAAATCGGGCCTGCTGGCCAGAAGTTCAGGTTGATACCGGCCGCGATGTGCGGTGGCACCAGCCCCTGGTGATAGAGCACATACGAGAGGAGCAGGTAGTCCATGTGGCTGCGGTGGCAGGGCACATAAACAATTTCATGGCCGTCATGCGCCAGTTGGCGAACGCGCTCGGCATTATGGACGTTAATGCCCTGATAGAGGCGGTTCCATGTAAAGCCCAGGATGCGGTCAGAAAGACGGATCATCTCATAGGAGAAGTTCGCAGCAATCTCTTCCATCAGCGCAATGGCGTTCTGCTGTGCTTTTTCATGAGAAATCTTTTTACTGCGCGCTTCGTCTTCAACAGCACGAGCGATCGCTTTGGAAGCCAGCAGCTTGTTGAAGAGATCCTGACGCGCCGGAAGGCGAGGGCCAACGGCGGCCAGACGCTGACGAGCGAAATGCATGCGCGCCACGCGCGCCAGTTTTTGCGCGATGATCTTATCGGTGCCGTGCTCGTCGGCCATCCGGCGCAGCGAGACGGAAGGGGAGAAGCGCACAAAGCTGTCGCGCCCCAGCCAGGAGACGGCGAAGAATTTCTGGATGCCATTAAGCATGCGTAACGGTGGGTTCTCTTCCCCTTTTTCGCGGCCCGGACGACGACCAAACATCACCGACACCGGCACCATTTGCACATCCAGATCGGGATTGCTGCGATGCAGGTCGAGATAGTCGTGGAACAGCTTAATGGACTCTTCTTTTGGCGTGTAATAGGTAAACACGCGTGGCCCACCGTGAATGAACACGTATCGCGGCAACAGCGTACCGTCGACTTCTAACGGTTCAAGCGGGTCAGGTAAATCATGCGCCAGACACTGGGCGCGAAGCGTCAGCAAGTCTGCCTTCGAGTTGTAAGGCAAAACATACATAATAGGGCGCGACGTATCGAGCCCCAATTCCAGCGCGGGTTCTGCTGGGATAGACTTACTTTTTACCAGGACGCTTAATGGTAAATTAAGTAATTTGTAGTAAATTCGTGGCCAGCCAGACATAAACGATGTAAAGCCTCTGGTTAATAATGCAATTGCGGCGCAAGGATAACAGAAAGCGCGCGAAATTACTGTTGTTACCCGTCATACTTCAGGCTACAGCGCAACACGTTGCGCCTCCTGTTATTGACGCTATTTCAAATAAAAGGTTCTTTTAATGGCCAATAATACCACTGGGTTAACCCGTATCATTAAAGCTGCTGGCTATTCCTGGAAAGGTTTTCGCGCCGCATGGGTCAACGAAGCCGCGTTTCGCCAGGAGGGTGTCGCCGCGATTGTCGCGGTGATTATCGCCTGTTTCCTTGATGTTGATGCCATTACCCGCGTGCTTCTGATCGGCTCCGTGCTGTTGGTGATGATAGTGGAAATTATTAATAGCGCTATTGAGGCCGTTGTGGACCGTATTGGCTCTGATTTCCACGAACTTTCTGGCCGGGCAAAAGACATGGGCTCTGCTGCCGTGTTGCTGGCGATTATCACTGCGGTCATCACCTGGGTCACGCTGCTTTGGTCACATTTCCGATGAGCCTCGAGGAATAATTAAGTCCCTGGTTTTTTGTGCAGTTTTTGGTTCCAAAATCGCCTTTGACTGTATATACTCACAGCATAACTGTATATACACCCAGGGGGCGGAATGAAAGCGTTAACGACCAGGCAGCAAGAGGTGTTTGATCTCATTCGGGATCATATCGGCCAGACGGGTATGCCACCCACGCGTGCGGAAATCGCGCAGCGTCTGGGCTTCCGTTCTCCGAACGCTGCCGAGGAACACCTGAAAGCGCTGGCGCGTAAAGGCGTAATTGAGATTGTATCGGGTGCTTCACGCGGTATCCGCCTGCTGGTGGAAGAAGAGACGGGTATTCCGCTGGTGGGGCGCGTCGCGGCAGGTGAACCTCTGCTGGCGCAACAGCATATTGAAGGCCACTACCAGGTTGATCCGGGCATGTTCAAGCCGAGCGCGGATTTCCTGCTGCGCGTAAGCGGTATGTCCATGAAAGACATCGGTATTCTTGACGGCGATCTGCTTGCGGTGCATAAAACGCAAGACGTGCGTAACGGCCAGGTTGTGGTGGCGCGCATCGATGATGAAGTCACCGTTAAACGCCTGAAAAAGCAAGGTAATACGGTTCAGCTGCTGCCGGAAAACAACGAGTTTTCCCCCATTGTGGTAGACCTCCGCGAACAAAACTTCTCTATCGAGGGGCTGGCGGTAGGGGTCATTCGCAACGGAGAATGGCTGTAATCTCATCCTGACAGGCTACGGATCTGCCGTGGCCTGATTCCTTATCCACTCCCGGTATTTTTTCATGTCACTGCTTACGGCATCCGATAAGGCATTGTGGCGTCTTGCACTGCCGATGATTTTTTCCAATATCACCGTTCCTCTGCTGGGGCTGGTGGATACGGCAGTTATTGGTCACCTTGATTCACCCATCTATCTGGGCGGCGTGGCGATTGGCGCGACGGCGACCAGCTTCCTTTTTATGCTCCTGCTCTTTTTGCGCATGAGTACCACCGGGCTTACGGCGCAGGCGTACGGTGCTAAAGATCCTTTGCGTCTGGCGCGTGCGCTGGTTCAGCCGTTATTTCTGGCGCTTGGGGCAGGCGCGTTAATCGCTATATTACGTACCCCACTGATCGATCTGGCGCTGCATATCGTTGGCGGCAGCGAGGCGGTACTGGAGCAGGCACGACGCTTCCTGGAAATTCGCTGGCTCAGCGCGCCAGCGTCGCTGGCCAATCTGGTTCTGCTGGGGTGGTTACTCGGCGTGCAGTATGCTCGCGCGCCCGTGATCCTGTTGGTGGTAGGCAACCTCCTCAACATCATGCTCGATCTCTGGCTCGTGATGGGCCTGCACATGAACGTGCAGGGTGCGGCACTGGCGACGGCGATTGCCGAATACGGGACGTTTATCCTCGGTCTGTGGATGGTCTGGCGGGTGCTTGTCATGCGGGGGATCTCCGTTACACTGCTCAAGAGTGCATGGCGAGGCAATATCCGCACCCTGCTGGCGCTTAATCGCGACATTATGCTGCGCTCATTGCTGCTGCAGCTCTGTTTCGGCGCACTGACGGTCTTTGGCGCCCGGCTTGGGCCAGATATCGTCGCGGTGAATGCCGTTCTGATGACGCTGCTGACCTTTACCGCCTATGCACTGGATGGCTTTGCCTATGCTGTGGAAGCGCATTCCGGCCAGGCATACGGCGCACGTGAAAGTGGTCAGTTGCGGGATGTCTGGCGGGCGGCCTGTCGGCAGTCGGGGCTGGTGGCGCTGGCGTTCGCGCTGATTTACGCCTGGTTTGGCGAACAGATTATTGCGTTACTCACCTCCCTTCCTGCACTGCGCGAGTTGGCAAGCCATTACCTCATCTGGCAGGTCATTTTGCCGGTGGTGGGGGTCTGGTGCTATCTGCTGGACGGTATGTTTATTGGCGCGACGCGAGGAGCGGAGATGCGTAACAGCATGGCGGTGGCGGCGGCTGGTTTTGCCCTGACGCTGCTCACGCTCCCCTGGCTGGGTAACCATGGTTTATGGCTCTCCCTGGCGGTCTTTCTCGCGTTGCGGGGCCTGTCACTGGGCTTTATCTGGCACCGGCACTGGCAAAACAATACCTGGCTTCCTTCCCGCAACGATATATCGTGACGGTTAAAGATTCCGAATATGAAATCAACTGCCGAATCCTTAACTACAATTATTATCACGTCCAGCAGAAAAGAACGTAACGGACGTTACGACCCGACGCTTAACTAAGAGGACACGATAATGAATAAAGACGAAATCGGCGGCAACTGGAAGCAGTTCAAAGGTAAAGCGAAAGAACAGTGGGGTAAGCTGACGGATGACGATATGACGGTCATCGAAGGTAAACGCGATCAGCTTGTCGGTAAAATTCAGGAACGCTACGGTTACGAGAAAGACCAGGCGGAAAAAGAGGTCGGCGACTGGGAAAAACGCAACGACTACCGTTGGTAACCGTGTGATACCCGACAGTACAAGGAAGTACTCCCTGAGGGCGGCCATGGGCCGCCTTTGTTTTGGCTGTTAACGCGGCTTTTTCTTTACGAGGATAGAGTGGTCATGGTGGCACGCGTCCTGATGCCGGCAGGCCTCCACTTCTACACACGCAGAGCATAATCCGTGTGCTTCAATGACGTTATGGCGCAAGGCAAAGCCCATTCTGGCCGCCAGCGTATGCATAATATCTTCTACGCCTTCCGCCCCTTCTTCTTTCACCACGCCACAACGGTCGCAGATAAACATGGCCGAAGTATGGGTTGGCTGGTCAAAAAGATGACACAACACATAACTGTTTGTGGATTCGACCTTGTGTACAAACCCTTGTTCCAGCAGAAAATCTAGCGCACGATAGACCGTAGGCGGTTTAGCCTGTGGCTCGCTTTCGCGCAGCAGGTCGAGCAGGTCGTATGCGCTGATGGCGCCCTGCTGCAGGGTCATCAGACGCAAGACTTCAAGGCGCTGCGGAGTCAGGCGCACATTGCGTTGCGCGCACAGCTTCTCTGCCTGCGCTAACAGCTCTTTTGTGGACTTATCCATTTAGCACCTCGGATGTTATAGGCTGGAAAACCCTCACTTTACCATGTTCTGGTAAAAACGCCGAGATCCGCCAGGCTCTGCTATACCTGACCCATCGCAAACCGGGAAATTAATGATGAAAAAACCTGACTGTATTCGGCACTGGCGAGACGTGGAAGAGCCAGATAATTCAACCTATCCCGACAGCAACGAGCTTTTCTCCATCGGTGCACCGCTGGCTCGTCACTTGGGGCTCAGGCGAATCGGTATTCACCACGAGCGTTTGCCGCCCGGGCGTCGAACCTCCTATCCCCACGCGGAAAGCGACGAAGAGGAGTTCATCTATGTGCTGGAAGGGTATCCGGAAGCCTGGATTAACGGCTATTTGTGGAAGCTTGAACCCGGCGACAGTGTAGGCTTTCCCGCTGGTACCGGCGTCTGCCATACCTTTATTAATAACACCGAAGAAGAGGTGCGATTACTGGTCGTTGGCGAGGCTAACAAGAAGCACAACCGAATCTACTATCCGCTTAATCCGGAGTATGCCGCCACGCGTGAAGATCGCTGGGTTGATCATCCCCCTCAGTTCTTTGGGCCGCACGATGGAAAACCTGGGAAAAAATAATTTCCTCTTCTATAAATATTGAGGGCCGTCACAAATAACAACAGGCCTGTCCGGAGTTTTACTTAAGGAAATAGCGGGTCTTTTTGTACTTATTCACAGCAATAGTTCGTTCCTGTTTGGGTGATAACAAACAGGGTGATGTTATTAACGACAATAAGACGAGCATACTGTGAAAAAACATTTTAAATTTTCGGTGGTTAGCATCGCTGTCTCCCTGTTTATGGCAAATCAGGCGGGAGCAGCCAATACCTGGACAGAATCACGTAGCGACGCAATGGGTGGCACGGGCGTCGCTTCGGGCAGCTATGGCAGCGGGGCGTTAATCAACCCCGCGTTATTGGCAAAGGCGAAACCGGACGATGATGTGACGGTTATTTTACCGTCCGTCGGCGTGCAGGTGACGGATGAAGACAATCTTCAGGATGAGATTGATACCATCAACGATAAAATCAATCACTATAAGGATGTGGTTGATAGCCTGACCCCCATCGAAGTGATTACCAACCCGCTGGGCTCAATCAATCAGTTCCAGGGAGCGGCAAAAGATCTTGCCGATGAACTGGACTATCTCAAAGGCAAAACCGCACGCGCTACGGCAGGCGCGGGGATTGCGGTGAGTATCCCTAACGATGTGCTCTCCGTGGCCTTTATGGCGAAAGGCTATGCCCACGGGCGCGTCAGCTCTTCTATCGATCAGCAAGATATTGATTACCTGCGCAGTATCCAAAACAGCGATGCGGTGGCGGCGGGCGTGGCACTGGATGCGGCGCTAAACGGTACCGATCAAATCACGAAAAACCTTAACTCTACGGCGTCTGGCCGGGCGGCAATTGTCTCCGATTATGGTGTTGCCATTGCCCGTCAGTTCGATCTGGGTGGCGTCCCGGTTTCCCTTGGCGTCACGCCAAAACTGCAGAAAACCTGGATCTACAACTACACCACCTCAATTTACGATTACGACAGTAACAAGTGGAACGACAGCCGCTACCGGAAAGACGATACCGGCTTTAACGTGGATGCCGGTATCGCGGCCGATTTCGGCGAGCACTGGACGGTCGGGGTGAGCGGGCAAAACCTGATGTCGCGCGATATTGACACCAAGGACATTCGCATCCGCAACGGGCGCACGGGGGAAGTGGTGAGCTATAAAGACACCTATCAAATCCGTCCGCTGGTGACGGCCGGTGCCGCCTGGCACAACGATCTGGTGACCCTGACCGCCGATGGCGATCTGACAGAAACCAAAGGCTTTAAAAGCGAAGATACCTCGCAGTATGTTGGCGTGGGTGCGGAAGTGACGCCGCTGAGCTGGCTGGCCGTGCGGGCGGGTTATCGTGCCGATATGAAAGGGAATGACAGTAACGTCTTTACCGGTGGTGTTGGTTTTGCACCGTTTAACACGGTCCACGTCGACCTGATGGGGCTCTACGGTGAAGATGAAACCTGGGGCGCAGGGGCACAGTTAAGTATGGCGTTCTAAAGGGCACCGGAGGCGTTGCGCCTCCGGCTTTTCTTTATGCTATAGTAGCGCCCCTTTTCCACCAGATGCTTAAAACTTCGCCATGTCGTCAGAACACCAGACTGCCTTTCCCGCACACCGTTTCTCCATTGCGCCTATGCTCGACTGGACGGACAGACACTGCCGCTATTTCCTGCGCCAGCTCTCCCGCCATACGCTGCTGTACACCGAAATGGTCACCACCGGTGCAATTATTCACGGTAAGGGCGACTATCTGGCGTACAGCGAAGAAGAGCATCCGGTTGCCCTGCAGCTGGGGGGCAGCGATCCGGCTGCGCTGGCGCACTGTGCGAAGCTGGCAGAAGAACGTGGCTACGACGAAATTAACCTTAACGTTGGCTGTCCGTCCGATCGCGTGCAAAACGGCATGTTCGGCGCCTGTCTGATGGGGAACGCACAGCTGGTAGCGGACTGCATCAAGGCGATGCGTGATGTGGTCTCCATTCCGGTGACGGTGAAGACCCGTATCGGTATTGATGAACAGGACAGCTACGAATTCTTGTGTGATTTCATCAATACGGTTGCCGGAAAGGGCGAGTGCGAGATGTTTATCATCCATGCGCGTAAAGCCTGGCTCTCTGGCCTTAGCCCGAAAGAGAACCGCGAAATTCCGCCGCTGGACTACCCGCGTGTGTATCAACTGAAGCGGGACTTCCCGCACCTGACCATGTCGATCAACGGTGGTATCAAGTCGCTCGACGAGGCCAAAACACATCTGGCGCATATGGATGGCGTGATGGTCGGTCGCGAGGCATATCAGAATCCGGGTATTCTGACGACGGTCGATCGCGAGATCTTCGGCGTTGAAGGCGCAGACACTGACCCGGTTGCCGTGGTGCGGGCCATGTATCCGTACATTGAACGTGAGCTGAGTAACGGCACTTACCTTGGCCATATCACGCGTCATATGCTTGGCCTGTTCCAGGGGATCCCGGGCGCACGCCAGTGGCGTCGCTATCTGAGCGAGAACGCGCATAAAGCTGGCGCGGATATCGAAGTGCTGGAACAGGCGCTACGCCTGGTTGCAGATAAACGATAAATCTCGCTAAAAATTCGTCAAATTCACCACGCCCCGCACAGCCTTGCGGGGCGTTTTGCTTTTATAACAACACGTTAGTGTTGGCATGGATCTTGTAATGGTTGCGATATCATTCGGGAACTCGTGGGAGAGAACCATGCTGGAACTGCTTTTTGTGATTGGCTTTTTTGTCATGCTGTTAGCCACCGGCGTGTCGCTGCTCGGCATTCTGGCAGCGCTTGTGGTGGCAACAGTGGTCATGTTTATTGGCGGATTATTTGCCCTGACGATCAAACTTCTGCCGTGGCTGCTGCTGGCCGTTGCGGTGGTGTGGGTTATACGGGCGATTAAATCACCAAAACTGCCCACTTATCAGCGTAATAACCGCTTTCGTTACTAAGGTATTGAGGGGTTCGTCACATACCTGCAACTTTTCCGGCGGCATTGCTTAGAACGGAATAGGATTTACTTATCGAATCTGTCACTATGGCTGCCGCTAAAGAATTCATCGAGCTGTACCCTACATACAGCCGAACTAAAAAAAGAAAGGGCTTCCTCAGGGAAGCCCAATTTCTTTTATGGGATCAGGGAATTAACAGACTTGACCCCTGCGTTGACCGGCTCTCCAGCACCTCATGCGCACGTTGCGCATCGCTTAGCGCGTACTTCTGCGCATCTGCCACATCCACTTTGATGACCCCGCTGGCAATCAGCGAGAACAGTTCGTTACTGGCTTCGAGCAACTCTTCGCGATTGGTGATGTAGCCCTGCAGGGATGGACGAGTGACATACAGCGAGCCTTTCTGATTCAGAATACCCAGATTCACACCGGTCACCGCGCCTGACGCGTTACCGAAGCTCACCATCAGACCGCGGCGCTGCAGGCAGTCCAGAGACGCTTCCCAGGTATCTTTCCCTACTGAGTCATATACCACGCGCACTTTCTTGCCGCCGGTTACCTCTTTTAAGCGTTCAACGATGCTCTCTTCCCGGTAGTTAATCACTTGCCAGGCGCCGGCCTGCAGCGCGCGCTGGGCTTTTTGCGCGCTCCCTACGGTGCCGATCAGTTTTGCGCCTAACGCTTTGGCCCACTGGCAGGCGATGAGTCCTACGCCGCCCGCAGCCGCATGGAACAGGAACTGCTCGTCGGGTTTGATTTCATAGGTTTTGCGCAGCAGATAATAGACCGTCAGCCCTTTCAGGAAGGAGGCCGCGGCCTGTTCAAACGAAATGGCATTGGGCAGGAGGGCAACTTTGTCAGCCGGAACGTTGTGTACGGAGCTGTAAGCGCCCAGCGCCGATTGCGCATACACCACGCGATCGCCTTCTTTAACATGCTTAACGGCGCTGCCCACTTTGCTGACCACGCCCGCCGCTTCGGTACCCAGACCGCTCGGCAGTGACGGCGGTGGATAAAGACCGCCGCGAATATAGGTGTCGATGTAGTTAATGCCGATGGCTTTATTTTCAACCTGCACTTCATTTTCGCCAGGCGCGGCGGGGGTAAACTCCACCGCGTTGAGTACGTCAGGGCCACCATGCTTGTGAAATTCAATACGTGTTGCCATGCTTCCTCCAGAATGTGGTAATCTTTCGACCCACTCTTTATCTCGGTAACTCCATTCACTATGGCAGGAAACAAACCCTTCAACAAACAGACTGAACCTCGTGAGCGTGATTTTCAGGTCGCCGGGTTAAAAGTCCCGCCGCACTCGATTGAAGCGGAACAGTCGGTGTTGGGCGGTTTAATGCTGGATAACGAGCGCTGGGACGACGTCGCCGAGCGCGTCGTGTCCGACGATTTCTACACCCGCCCGCACCGCCACATCTTCACCGAAATGGCGCGCCTGCAGGAGTCCGGTAGCCCGATTGACCTGATTACGCTCGCGGAATCGCTGGAGCGGCAGGGGCAACTGGACAGCGTTGGCGGTTTTGCTTATTTAGCAGAACTGTCGAAAAACACGCCAAGTGCAGCGAACATTAGCGCTTATGCGGACATCGTTCGCGAACGTGCCGTTGTTCGAGAGATGATCTCGGTCGCGAATGAAATCGCCGAAGCGGGCTTTGATCCGCAGGGTCGCACCAGCGAAGACCTGCTCGATCTCGCGGAATCCCGCGTCTTTAAAATCGCTGAAAGTCGCGCCAATAAAGACGAAGGCCCGAAAAACATCGCCGATGTGCTCGATGCCACCGTCGCCCGTATTGAACAGCTCTTCCAGCAGCCGCACGATGGCGTAACCGGAGTTAACACCGGCTATGACGATCTTAATAAGAAAACCGCAGGCCTGCAGCCGTCGGATTTGATTATCGTCGCCGCGCGTCCGTCGATGGGTAAAACCACCTTTGCGATGAACCTCGTCGAAAACGCGGCGATGTTGCAGGATAAGCCGGTCTTAATCTTCAGTCTGGAGATGCCATCAGAGCAGATCATGATGCGTTCTCTGGCGTCGCTTTCTCGTGTGGATCAGACCCGTATCCGTACCGGTCAGCTCGACGATGAGGACTGGGCGCGTATCTCCGGCACCATGGGGATCTTGCTGGAAAAACGTAACATCTATATCGATGACTCCTCCGGCCTGACGCCGACAGAAGTGCGCTCCCGTGCGCGCCGTATCGCCCGCGAGCATGGCGGTATTGGCCTTATCATGATCGACTACCTTCAGCTGATGCGCGTGCCGTCGCTCTCCGATAACCGTACGCTGGAGATTGCGGAAATTTCCCGCTCGCTCAAGGCATTAGCCAAAGAGCTGCATGTGCCGGTCGTGGCGCTCTCGCAGCTTAACCGCTCCCTGGAACAACGTGCCGACAAACGCCCGGTCAACTCCGACCTGCGTGAATCCGGCTCCATCGAGCAGGATGCCGACTTAATCATGTTCATCTACCGTGATGAGGTTTATCACGAGAACAGCGACCTGAAAGGGATCGCCGAAATTATTATCGGTAAACAACGTAACGGCCCTATCGGTACGGTACGTCTGACCTTTAACGGACAGTGGTCGCGTTTCGACAACTATGCCGGTCCTCAATATGATGATGAGTAATTTCTAAGGAAATCAAATGCAAGCGGCAACTGTTGTGATTAACCGCCGCGCTCTGCGACACAACCTGCAACGTCTGCGTGAACTGGCTCCTGCCAGTAAACTTGTTGCAGTCGTGAAAGCGAACGCTTACGGACACGGTCTTCTTGAGACCGCGCGAACGCTCCCCGATGCCGACGCCTTTGGCGTTGCCCGTCTTGAAGAAGCCCTCCGCCTGCGCGCGGGGGGGATCACCCAACCGATTTTGCTGCTCGAAGGCTTTTTTGAGGCTGCAGACCTGCCGACCATTGCAGACCAGCATCTGCACACGGCGGTACACAACGAAGAACAGCTTTCCGCCCTCGAAACCGCTGAGCTGAGCGAGCCAGTCACCGTCTGGATGAAGCTCGACACGGGCATGCACCGTCTGGGTGTACGTCCGGAACACGCGCAGGCGTTTTATCAGCGTCTGTGCCAGTGCAAAAATGTCCGCCAGCCGGTAAATATTGTCAGCCATTTTGCCCGGGCTGATGAGCCTGACTGCGGCGCTACTGAACAACAACTCGACATCTTTAACACCTTCTGCGAAGGCAAGCCGGGGATGCGCTCTATCGCGGCCTCCGGTGGCATTCTGCTGTGGCCGCAGTCGCACTTCGACTGGGCGCGTCCGGGGATTATTCTTTACGGCGTATCGCCGCTGGAGAACAGACCCTGGGGGCCGGACTTTGGCTTCCAGCCGGTGATGTCCCTGGTGTCTAAGCTGATTGCGGTGCGTGAGCACAAGGCGGGGGAACCGGTGGGTTACGGCGGCACCTGGACCAGCGCGCGTGACACCCGGCTGGGTGTGGTGGCGATGGGGTATGGCGACGGTTATCCACGTGCTGCGCCGTCCGGTACGCCGGTTCTGGTCAATGGCCGCGAAGTGAAGATTGTCGGTCGCGTGGCGATGGACATGATTTGCGTAGATCTCGGCCCCGATGCCCAGGATAAAGCGGGCGACGATGTGGTGATGTGGGGTGACGGTTTGCCCGTCGAACGCATCGCGGAAATCACGAAAGTGAGTGCTTACGAACTTATAACGCGCCTGACATCAAGGGTGGCGATGAAGTACATCGATTAAACTGCTGTGAACGCCGGGGGGCAGCGTTGCCTGACCCGGCATGGAACAGGTTAAACGCTCGATCTTCTGTCATATCCGGTTTATTGTTGAATTCCCTGCCTCATCGAATTCCGGAGAACCATCGCGTGTTTCAGAAAGTTGACGCCTACGCCGGCGACCCCATTCTCTCCTTAATGGAGCGTTTCAAAGAAGATCCTCGCAGCGACAAAGTGAATCTCAGCATTGGTCTGTATTACAACGAGGACGGCATTATCCCTCAGTTGAAAGCCGTTGCTGAAGCGGAAGCGCGTCTTAACGCCGCCCCGCACGGTGCTTCTCTTTATCTGCCGATGGAAGGGCTCAATACTTACCGTAACGCCATCGCGCCGCTGCTGTTTGGTGCCGATCACGCGGTGCTCGCACAAAAACGTGTGGCAACCATCCAGACCCTGGGCGGTTCAGGCGCGCTTAAAGTGGGTGCGGACTTCCTGAAAAAATACTTCCCGGATTCAGGGGTATGGGTCAGCGATCCCACCTGGGAAAACCACGTGGCGATTTTTGAGGGTGCTGGCTTTAAGGTGGCGACCTATCCATGGTTCGACAGCGAAACCAACGGCGTGCGCGTTGACGCGCTGCTGGAAAAACTAAATACCCTGCCAGAGCGCAGCATAGTGCTGCTGCACCCGTGCTGCCACAACCCGACCGGGGCAGATCTCACCAACGCCCAGTGGGATGCGGTGATTGAGGTGCTGAAAGCGCGCAACCTGATCCCCTTCCTCGACATCGCCTATCAGGGCTTTGGCGCAGGGATGGAAGAAGATGCCTATGCTATCCGTGCCGTGGCCAGCGCCGGTCTGCCTGTTCTGGTCAGCAACTCGTTTTCAAAAATCTTCTCCCTGTACGGCGAGCGCGTGGGTGGCCTCTCTGTGGTGTGCGAAGACGCCGAAGCGGCAGGTCGCGTACTGGGGCAACTGAAGGCGACCGTGCGCCGCATCTACTCCAGCCCGCCAAACTTTGGCGCGCAAGTGGTGGCGACCGTGCTGGGAGACGAACAGCTAAAAGCCAGCTGGCTTGCCGAAGTGGAATCCATGCGTAAACGCATTCTGTCGATGCGTCAGGAGCTGGTTAACGTGCTGAAAGAGGCCGTACCGGGGCATAACTTCGACTATCTGCTTAAACAGCGCGGGATGTTTAGCTACACCGGGCTGAGCGCCGCACAGGTTGAACGTCTGCGCGAAGAGTTCGGCGTCTACCTGATTGCCAGCGGACGTATGTGCGTGGCGGGTCTGAATGCCAGCAACGTTCATCGCGTGGCGCAGGCATTTGCTGCAGTAATGTAAGTACTTACTCACTCTCCCTCTCCCCGTGGGAGAGGGCCGGGATGAGGGCATCAGGCCGCACAAACAGGTTGCCCGGCATTCTGTGATCTTCTTCTTTTTATCCAACCTCATAAGCAAAAACTCCTTCCCTTCATCTCCCGCTGGGGTTATGGTCGGATAGATTTTTGACCAGTCGCTCAAATTAAAACGATAACAAACTGAATATTCAGGGGAAAATATGCGCAAGATCACACTGGCGCTCAGCGCCGCCTGCTTATTGTTCTCGCTTAACAGTACGGTCGTCGCGCGCGCTTCCGCACCGACGCCGCTTTACACCGGCACTACCGCCGCTATTCTGGCTGAACAAGCCCCCATTCACTGGGTCTCTGTAGCCCAGATTGAAAACAGCCTGATGGGCCGCCCGCCAATGGCCGTGGGCTTTGATATTGACGATACCGTTCTCTTCTCCAGCCCCGGGTTCTGGCGCGGTAAAAAAACATACTCACCGGACAGCGAAGCGTATCTGAAAAACCCGGAGTTCTGGGAAAAGATGAACAACGGCTGGGACGAATTCAGCATCCCGAAAGAGGTGGCCCGCGCGCTTATCGCCATGCATGTAAAACGCGGCGACAGCATTTACTTCGTTACCGGACGCAGTCAGACCAAAACGGAAACCGTCTCTAAAACCCTGCAGGATGATTTCCTTATCCCGGCGGCCAGCATGAACCCGGTGATTTTCGCAGGTGACAAACCGGGACAAAACACCAAAACCCAGTGGCTGGAGCAGAAACATATCAAGGTCTTCTACGGTGATTCAGACAACGATATCAGCGCCGCGCGTGATGTGGGAGCCAGAGGGATCAGGGTGTTACGCGCCTCAAACTCGACCTATCGCCCGCTGCCAATGGCCGGGAAGTTTGGCGAAGAGGTCATTGTGAACTCAGAGTATTAAACCGTTGGCGGCGAGTTTGGCTCTTTTTTAATCAAATCTCGTCGCTGCGGGTTTTACCTTTCGTCTTCTTGCTGCACACTTAGAAAGATTCACTTTCATAACGGAGCAGCACATGTGGTACCAACAAACCCTGACCTTAAGCGCTAAACCTCGCGGATTTCACCTGGTGACGGATGAAGTTATCGGGCAGATCCGCGATCTGTCGCGCGTCAAAACGGGTTTGCTGCATCTGCTGCTTCAGCACACGTCGGCCTCTCTCACGCTTAATGAAAATTGCGATCCCACCGTCCGGTCTGATATGGAGCGGCATTTTCTGAAAACCGTTCCGGACAACGCCCCCTACGAGCATGACTATGAGGGGGCTGACGACATGCCTTCGCATATCAAATCGTCTCTGCTGGGCGTATCGCTGATGCTGCCGGTACATAACGGGCGGCTTCTGCTGGGAACATGGCAAGGGATCTGGCTGGGAGAACATCGCATTCACGGTGGTTCGCGTAAAATTATCGCAACGCTACAAGGGGAATAAAGATGACAATTTCGGAGCTACTGCAGTACTGCATGAGTAAGCCAGGCGCGGAGCAGAGCGTTCACAGCGACTGGAAAGCCACGCAGATTAAAGTGGGAGATGTGTTGTTTGCGATGGTGAAAGAGGTGGAAGGCCGCCCGGCGGCGTCGCTGAAAACCAGCCCGGAGCTGGCGGAGCTATTACGTCAGCAGCACGACGATGTCCGGCCGAGCAAACATCTGAACAAAGCGCACTGGAGTACGGTCTATCTCGACGGTTCACTCCCGGGGTCGCAGCTTTACTACCTGGTGGACGCGTCTTATCAGCAGGCGGTTGAGCTGCTGCCGGAAGCGACCCGACAGCAACTCTCCGTATGACAATTACAGCAACGGTTTAAGGAAGCGCGCGGTGTGCGAGGCTTCGCACTCTGCAACGGTCTCTGGCGTACCGGAGACGAGGATTTCACCGCCGCCGCTGCCGCCTTCCGGGCCGAGATCGACAATCCAGTCCGCGGTTTTAATCACGTCCAGGTTGTGCTCAATGACCACAATGGTGTTGCCCTGATCGCGAAGCTGATGCAGAACGTCGAGCAATTGCTGGATATCTGCAAAGTGCAGACCGGTGGTCGGCTCATCGAGAATGTACAATGTCTGCCCGGTTCCGCGTTTGGATAGCTCACGCGCCAGCTTCACGCGCTGCGCTTCACCTCCAGAGAGCGTGGTCGCTGACTGCCCCAGACGAATGTAGGTCAGGCCTACGTCCATCAGCGTCTGCAGCTTACGCGCCAGCGCAGGCACGGCATCAAAGAACTCGCGCGCCTCTTCGATGGTCATATCCAGCACTTCGTGGATGGTCTTGCCTTTGTACTTAATCTCCAGCGTTTCACGGTTATAGCGTTTGCCTTTGCACTGGTCGCACGGCACGTAGATATCCGGCAGGAAGTGCATCTCAACCTTGATCACGCCGTCGCCCTGACAGGCTTCACAGCGGCCGCCGCGAACGTTAAAGCTGAAACGACCTGGCGTGTAGCCGCGCGAACGCGCTTCCGGTACACCGGCGAAGAGTTCACGGACGGGCGTGAAGACGCCGGTATAGGTCGCCGGGTTGGAGCGCGGCGTACGGCCAATCGGGCTTTGGTCGATGTCGATAACTTTATCGAAATGTTCCAGCCCCTGAATGTCGCGGTACGGTGCAGGTTCGGCCAGCGTCGCGCCGTTCAGCGCCGTCTGCGCAATCGGGAACAGCGTATCGTTGATCAGCGTCGACTTACCGGAACCGGATACGCCGGTGATACAGGTAAACAGCCCGACGGGCAGCGTCAGCGTCACGTCTTTCAGGTTGTTGCCGCGAGCGCCGGTGAGCTTCAGCACTTTTTCCGGGTTCGCCGCCACGCGCTGTTTCGGCACTTCAATTTTGCGCTTGCCGCTCATGTACTGGCCGGTTAACGACTCTGGCACCGCCATGATGTCTTTCAGAGTACCTTCCGCGACCACCTGGCCGCCGTGCACGCCCGCGCCCGGGCCGATGTCGATCACATGGTCGGCAGCACGGATCGCATCTTCGTCGTGCTCGACCACAATCACCGTGTTGCCGAGGTTACGCAGATGAATAAGCGTTCCGAGCAGACGCTCGTTGTCGCGCTGGTGCAGGCCGATGGACGGTTCGTCCAGGACATACATGACGCCCACCAGGCCCGCGCCAATCTGGCTGGCCAGACGGATACGCTGGGCTTCACCGCCGGACAGCGTCTCTGCGGAGCGGGAAAGCGTCAGGTAGTTCAGGCCGACGTTCACCAGGAATTTCAGACGGTCGCCGATCTCTTTCAGCACTTTTTCGGCAATCTTCGCACGCTGGCCGGAGAGCTTCAGGTTGTTGAAGAAGTCCATTGCGTGACCGATGCTCATGTCTGAGATGGTCGGCAACGCCGTGTTTTCGACAAACACGTGGCGAGCTTCGCGACGCAGACGCGTGCCCTCACAGGTGGCGCAGGAGCGGTTGCTGATAAACTTCGCCAGCTCCTCGCGCACCGCGCTGGATTCGGTCTCTTTGTAGCGGCGCTCCATGTTGTGCAGCACCCCTTCGAACGGGTGGCGACGCACGGAGGTATCGCCGCGATCGTTCATGTATTTGAACTCGATGTTCTCTTTACCGGAACCGAACAGGATCACTTTGTGCACGTTCGGGCTCAGGCTGGCCCACGGCGCCTCCACGTCGAACTTATAGTGCTCTGCCAGCGATTTAAGCATCTGGAAGTAGTAAAAGTTACGCTTATCCCAGCCACGGATCGCACCGCCAGCCAGCGACAGTTCCGGATTCTGGATCACGCGGTCCGGGTCAAAATACTGCTGTACGCCCAGGCCGTCACACGTCGGGCAGGCTCCCGCCGGGTTGTTAAAGGAGAACAGACGTGGCTCCAGCTCACGCATGCTGTAGCCGCAAATTGGGCAGGCAAAGTTGGCGGAGAAGAGCAGTTCTTCCGCGTTCGGGTCGTCCATATCGGAGACCACCGCCGTACCGCCAGAGAGTTCCAGCGCAGTTTCAAAGGATTCCGCCAGACGGGTCGCCAGATCGTCACGCACTTTAAAGCGGTCAATCACCACTTCGATGGTGTGTTTTTTCTGCAGCTCCAGCTTCGGGGGATCGGACAGGTCACACACCTCGCCGTCGATACGGGCGCGGATATACCCCTGGCTTGCCAGGTTTTCCAGCGTTTTGGTGTGCTCGCCCTTACGCTCTTTAATGATTGGGGCAAGCAGCATCAGGCGTTTGCCTTCTGGCTGCGACAGCACGTTATCCACCATCTGGCTCACGGTCTGCGCCGCCAACGGGACGTCGTGATCCGGGCAGCGCGGCTCACCTACGCGGGCATACAGCAGACGCAGGTAGTCATGAATTTCGGTAATGGTACCGACCGTTGAACGCGGGTTGTGGGAGGTGGACTTCTGCTCAATAGAGATAGCAGGCGAAAGCCCCTCGATATGGTCTACATCCGGTTTTTCCATCAATGACAGGAACTGGCGCGCATACGCAGAGAGTGATTCAACGTAACGGCGCTGTCCTTCGGCATACAGGGTGTCGAAAGCCAGTGAGGATTTGCCAGACCCCGAAAGCCCGGTCACGACGATGAGTTTGTCGCGAGGGATTATGAGGTTGATATTCTTGAGATTGTGGGTGCGGGCGCCCCGAACTTCGATCTTATCCATTCACCTTTCCCGGTTGGAACACGGATTGCCTGGTTTGTTTGAAGGACAAACGGCTGTCAGAAACGGCTAATTATGACACAATTTAACCTGTTTGAATATACAGTATTGGAATGCATTTTCTGATTAGCTGTGTAACAATGTCGAGTTCGCGAGAGATTTCTGAACCCGCCACGCAACTATGCAAATTGACGCGTGGAAATGGTACACTCGCGCGTTTACACTATTAAGAAACGTATTCAGGAGACACGAACATGGCCAGCAGAGGCGTAAACAAGGTGATTCTCGTCGGTAATCTGGGCCAGGACCCGGAAGTACGCTACATGCCGAGTGGTGGCGCGGTTGCCAACATTACGCTGGCTACTTCCGAATCCTGGCGTGACAAAGCGACCGGTGAGATGAAAGAGCAGACCGAATGGCACCGCGTTGTGCTGTTTGGCAAACTGGCAGAAGTGGCCGGTGAGTATCTGCGTAAAGGCTCTCAGGTTTATATTGAAGGCCAACTGCGTACCCGCAAATGGACCGATCAATCCGGTCAGGAAAAGTACACCACTGAAGTGGTGGTAAACGTTGGTGGCACCATGCAGATGCTGGGAGGCCGTCAGGGCGGCGGCGCACCAGCAGGTGGCGGCCAGCAGCAGGGCGGTTGGGGCCAGCCTCAGCAGCCACAGGGCGGCAACCAGTTCAGTGGCGGCGCGCAGTCTCGCCCGCAGCAGCAGTCCGCTCCGGCACCGTCTAACGAACCGCCAATGGACTTCGACGACGATATTCCGTTCTGATTGTCTTCAGCACTAAAGAAAGCCCTGCTGTTGCAGGGCTTCTTGTTTAATTATCATCACGTTATATTTGGTGCCTGACCCATCTCATCCGCGAGGAGCTATGCCACAACAACTCTTTGATCCCGCAGACGTTCAGAAGACATTCGCAATGCTTACAGTGGACAGCCATAATACGACGTTGCTGAATGAAATTTCCCTTCGTGCGTCAGTCGATGACGAGCTGAGTTTTGGCCCATTCCCTCCAGGCTATCATTTTGTCAGGGCGGAAAATCGTATTGCAAGTATTCCTAACGAGCATTTTGAACTGGCCCTGGTGAATGAAATCACCAGGGAGATTGTTTACTACAATCGCGTGATTTATCAGAAAGATGCTTTTTTGAACTACATGCCGGTTACGCAAATCCTGATATGGCGGTCACCTAAACCATCGCATCGTGGCGTGTTGCGCGATCTGCCCGGAAAAGTGTTTTCTCAGTATTTGCTGGAAAAATACAATGTCATCATCACAGACCGTCACCAGACACGTGATGGTATGAGTTTCTGGCAATCACGTCTGTATGATGCTATCGCCAGCGGCCATCATTTGTACGCCTATGACATGATTACCTGTGAAATGAGACCGATAATGAAAGACAGCGATATCGGCAATCAGGTTGATTGGCTATGGGGCGATGAGGAGCATCATCAGAACCGGCTGGCGATCATCAGTAAACTCCCGCTGCCTGCTGTGGACTGATGCCTTGAAAATAAAAAAGCCTCGTAAGAGAGGCTTTTAACATGCTGTTATGAAACGACCATCAGGTAATCACCATCGGCCAGTCTGGTGGCGTATGGCTCATTGCCTCAACCATCACTACTTTAATATTTTCCCAGACGGCGGCAATATCCAGCAGGGTGATACCAAGCAGACCCGTTGCAAACCAGCAAGCCGCGCCCAGTCCTAACAGCGTACTGATGACCGCAAGACCCGCGTAGTCAGATTTACGAAACTGAATGTTCAGCGTGCTGGCTAAAAACATCAGTACCGCACTCAACAAAGGCCAGCGCAGGAGAACCATGCTGGTCGTAATGGTTGCCATAAAACCCATCCTCTCCAAAACAGACGAACTGAATGAAACAGTGTTTCTCGTTACATGATATGTGTGAACTATATCACATTTGTTGATTTATTCGCCAGTGCCTGTGCGAGCAGATTGTGGATTTTATTACGCTAAAAAAGAGAGGCGGCAGGATGGGATTGCCTTCGACATCGGCGGATGCGAACCCACCACGTGCCGGGAGCAACCTCCTTCGAACGAGCGGAGGAGAGCAATGGCGTTCCCAGCGATGCCTTTTTATAAGTGAAGCGTTATTCTCTGCTGATCCTGGAAATAATGTGGTAATAGCCGAACGTTAATAAAACATTGATCAAAATACACCCGTTCAGGCTGGATAAATATTTTCCTTAATAGAAACGGAACGAATACTTTTAGTTTAACTTACGGGCAAATATTATCGTCATAACGAAATTTAAGATTTTTAATACTAAAAGTCAGTTGCTAACTTCGCATGATTCATGCAACGTAATCACCTGTTTATCAAAGCATCCGGCCTTCATTACTACAGGCGTACAACATGCAGGGATATAGGGCGGGAAATGAATCGTAGCGCGCGGCGCAAGATGCTCAGAGTGGTAGGGATCATCATGGTAGTTATGCTGCCGGTGATGCTTGCGCTATGGTTTGCCCAGCTAAGAGCAGTGTCGGAAACAAGCGCGCAGTTACGCACATTTGCTGAACTGGCTTTAGACAAAACTGAACTGGTTATTGAACAGGTTGATCTGGCCCGGGCCGAAGCGGAAAAATATCAGGGTAAAGTTTGTACGCCGTCACATCGGCAATATATGTTGAACGTGGTTCGCGGCCGTCTGTTCATCGCTGATTTAATTTATGCCGAAGGCCAGAATTTTCGTTGTTCATCCATTTTTACCCCGGATCGGCCCTATGCGATCTCCCCCGCTAATTACATCCGTAAACCCGATATCGCTATCTATTATTACCGTGATACGCCATTTTTCACTGGCTATAAAATGACATATATGCAGCGTGGGAATTATGTCGTGGTGGTTAATCCGCTCTCGTACAGTGAAGTGATGTCCACCGATCACTCTCTCTCATGGGGCGTGTACGATACGGTAACGAATGCCTTCTTTTCCGTCAGTCAGAAAGCCAACGTTTCTTTATTAAACTCGATGATTCGGGATAAGGACGTGGTATTTCAAAAAGATGACCGTTTTTATACGGTGGTAAAATCGGATAAACGTCCGATTGCCGCCATCGTTTCAACGTCGAATAAACGCTTCTATGAAACGCTCTACCATCAGGCGACGTTGACGCTGCCGCTGGGAATGATCTGTAGCATCATTATTTTGCTGGTCTGGTCGCGCACCCACCGTGAGCTGAACTCCCCAGGACGATTGCTGCATCGGGCGCTGAATAAACGTCAGCTTTGTGTCCATTATCAGCCAATCATCGATATCAAGAATAATCAGTGCGTGGGGGCGGAGGCGTTGTTGCGCTGGCCTGGTTTTAACGGGCCTGTCATGAGCCCGGCGGAATTCATCCCGCTGGCGGAAAAAGAGGGGATGAGTGAACGCATCACGGATTATGTTGTAGAAGAGGTCTTCAGCGATCTGGGCCATTTCCTGGCCGCGCATCCTGACCTCTATATTTCGATCAACCTGTCGGCGACGGATTTTCACTCTTCGCGGCTGATCGCCATGATTTCCGACAAGGCGCGGCACTATGCCGTGCGTGCGCAGCAGATCAAAATCGAAGTGACGGAGCGCGGATTTATTGATGTGCCGAAAACTACGCCGGTTATCCAGGCTTTTCGTCAGGCGGGTTATGAAGTGGCAATCGACGATTTTGGTACAGGTTACTCGAACCTGCATAATCTCTACTCGCTGAATGTCGATATTCTGAAAATCGACAAATCCTTTATCGACACCCTAACCACCAACAGCACCAGCCATCTTATCGCCGAGCATATTATCGAGATGGCGCAGAGCCTGCGGCTCAAAACCATTGCGGAAGGGGTAGAAACTGCCGAGCAGGTAAGCTGGTTGTTGAAGCGCGGCGTACAGTTCTGTCAGGGATGGCACTTCGCGAAAGCGATGCCGCCCCAGGAGTTTATGACCTGGCAGCAGCAACCTTTGCACTGATAAACCTTAATTCAACTGGTGACGGTAATCGCTTGGCGTGCGGTCAAACTCGCGCCGAAACACGCGGGAAAAGGTTTGTTGCGACACATACCCCAGATCCATCGCGATATCAAAAATAGGCCGCTGCGTAGAGCGTAACGCCTGCGCCGCCAGCAGTAACCTGCGCTGACGAATGTACTCACCCAGCGTCTGGTGCATTACGGTCCGGAACATTCTCTGTAAATACCATTTCGAATAGCCCGACTTTTTCGCGACCACATCAATGTTCAACGGTTGGTCGATATGTTCATCAATCCATTCAATAAGTGTCTGAATAATTTGCTGATGCGACATAAGGTTGCCCTCTGTAGATACAACTTTCCTGGTTGATTCGTCGTTTTCTCTGTGGGGGAGTATAATTCCTCAAGTTAACTTGAGGTAAAGAGGTTTTATGGAAAAGAGATTGCCGAGAATAAAAGCGCTTTTGACCCCGGGTGAAGTGGCTAAGCGAAGCGGTGTGGCAGTATCGGCGCTCCACTTCTATGAAAGTAAAGGGTTAATCAAAAGCATCCGTAACGCCGGAAACCAGCGGCGCTACACCCGTGACGTGCTTCGCTACGTGGCGATTATTAAAATTGCGCAACGAATCGGAATTCCCCTGGCCACCATCGGTGAGGCGTTCGGCGTGTTACCGGAAGGCCACACGCTGAGCCCGAAAGAGTGGAAAGAGCTGTCATCCCAGTGGCGAGAGGAGCTGGACCGGCGTATTCATACGCTGGTGGCGCTGCGTGACGAACTGGACGGGTGCATCGGTTGCGGCTGTTTGTCGCGCAGCGATTGCCCGTTACGCAACCCCGGTGACAAACTGGGCGAACAGGGGACGGGGGCGCGGCTGCTGGAAGAAGATTGAGATCTGTTTGCCGGGTGGCGGCTGCGCCATCCAGCAAAAAGCATAATAAAGAACTAAAGCGCCACATAAGGGCGCTTTAGTTTTTTCCGGTCTTTGTCTTTCTCTCTATCCCGCTGGCTCACGGGAGGGTTTCCCCCGACATCAGCACCCCTCATGTCGAGCTGGTTGAGGAGGTTCCGGTTTGTGCTGACACTTTAATTCTATGTAAGGGCCGCTTTTTCGCCAGTCACCGGGGCCGCTTTTTTGGCGAATATTTTTCGCGGTGTTGTTCAATTTTCTATAGTTAAAAAGTATGAATAACAGGAGACCTCTATGCTCACGGTACATCACCTTAACCAGTCGCGCTCACACCGCGTGATCTGGGCTCTGGAAGAACTTTCTCTGCCCTATGAGATTGTTCACTACCAGCGCGAAAAAACGATGCTGGCTCCCGAGTCCCTTAAACGCGTGCATCCGTTGGGCAAGTCACCGGTCATTGAAGACAACGGGCTGATCCTTGCTGAATCCGGTGCCATTCTGGAATATCTGCAGGAAACCTACGACGCAGAATCGCAGCTTAAGCCGCTGGATCCTGCCCACAAGGTGCAATACCGCTTCTGGCTACACTATGCAGAAGGTTCTCTTATGCCGCTGCTGTTAATGAAGCTGGTATTTAGCAGCCTCGGTAAACCGCCCGTGCCGTTTGGAATACGCACGCTGGGGAAAGCGCTGGGTCAGGGCGTGCAAAAAGCCTATCTCAATCCCCAGCTCGAAACCCACGCGCGTTTTATTGAATCTCACCTGGCTGAAAATAGCTGGTTTGCCGGAGAGACTCTCAGCATGGCCGATATTCAGATGAGTTTCCCGATTTTTGCCCTGCTGGCACGCGGCGGTGTCGAGGATCTTCCGCACACCCATGCCTGGAAGAAAAAGGTCGAAAATCGTCCTGCCTGGCAGAGAACCCTGGAACAAGGTGGGCCGTTAACGATCCCTGGCGAGGCGTAATTTGGAACCCCATTGCGCATAAACGATAACGTTTGCGCATCCTCTGCTTATTTCTTCATCGTCATAAGGGAAATTTAGCGAAAAACGAGAAAGTTCAGTTGAAAAGGGCGGTGATTAGGCTGGATAATCGTTTGCCTAAATTTGACCACCCGTTTTGTAAGCGCGGAGCTAAACGTTTGCTTTTTTTGTGACGCCCCTTTTCGTCGCAAACGCAGCACAAGGATTTGACGTTTTGCTGGCAGTGGAGTCTCCACCACGCTTACGGACTTTCTATAAAAACTCTCAGGGGATGTTTTCTATGTCTACGCCATCCGCGCGTACCGGCGGTTCACTTGACGCCATCTTTAAAATTTCTGCTCGCGGCAGCACCGTGCGCCAGGAAATCGTTGCCGGTCTGACAACGTTTCTGGCAATGGTGTACTCCGTCATCGTTGTGCCGGGCATGCTCGGTAAAGCAGGCTTCCCACCGGCAGCGGTCTTTGTTGCAACCTGTCTTGTCGCCGGTGTCGGCTCCATCGTAATGGGGCTGTGGGCGAATCTGCCGATGGCGATTGGCTGTGCCATTTCCTTGACCGCCTTCACCGCGTTTAGCCTGGTGCTGGGCCAACACATCAGCGTACCGGTTGCCCTGGGCGCCGTCTTCCTGATGGGCGTGCTGTTCACCATTATCTCGGCAACCGGCATTCGTAGCTGGATTTTGCGCAACCTGCCGCACGGCGTGGCGCACGGCACCGGTATCGGTATCGGGCTGTTCCTGCTGCTGATTGCCGCCAACGGCGTGGGGCTGGTCATTAAGAACCCGCTGGACGGTCTGCCGGTGGCGCTGGGTCATTTCGCCAGCTTCCCGGTGATCATGTCCCTGATTGGCCTGGCGGTGATTATTGGTCTGGAAAAACTGAAAGTCCCAGGCGGCATTCTGCTGACCATTATCGGTGTGTCCATTGTTGGCCTGATTTTCGATCCGACCGTGCATTTCTCCGGTATTTTTGCCATGCCGTCACTGAGCGATGACAACGGTAACTCCCTGATTGGCAGCCTGGATATTGTCGGCGCGCTGAACCCGGTGATCCTGCCAAGCGTGCTGGCGCTGGTGATGACGGCGGTGTTTGATGCCACCGGTACCATCCGTGCGGTGGCCGGTCAGGCGAACCTGCTGGATAAAGATGGTCAGATTATCGACGGTGGCAAAGCGCTGACCACCGACTCCCTGAGCAGCGTCTTCTCGGGTCTGGTGGGGGCTTCTCCGGCTGCGGTCTATATTGAGTCCGCTGCGGGCACCGCGGCAGGCGGTAAAACTGGCCTGACCGCCATTACCGTTGGTGTGCTGTTCCTGCTGATCCTGTTCCTCTCTCCGCTCTCTTATCTGGTGCCAGCCTACGCTACGGCTCCGGCACTGATGTACGTCGGCCTGCTGATGCTGAGCAACGTGGCGAAAATTGACTTTGCGGACTTTGTGGACGCGATGTCAGGCCTGATCACTGCGGTATTTATCGTGCTGACCTGTAACATCGTGACCGGCATCATGATCGGCTTCGCGTCGCTGGTGATTGGTCGCCTGGTCTCCGGTGAGTGGCGCAAGCTGAACATCGGCACCGTGGTTATCGCCGTTGCGCTGGTGGTGTTCTACGCGGGCGGCTGGGCAATCTAAATTGTCCTTTGATGCGAAAACGGGTGGCTCAGGCCGCCCGTTTTTATTTTCAGGACTCATCCCGTTGCCTTTTGCGTTACTCTGGGGAAGATAGAATAAAAGGCACGACGCCTTCCGTAGTACATAAGTAACACAGCAAACAGGGAACGCATGGAAATCTTTTTCACAATACTCATCATGACCCTTGTGGTCTCATTATCCGGGGTGGTTACACGCGTACTGCCCTTTCAGGTCCCCCTGCCATTAATGCAAATTGCCATCGGCGCGCTGCTGGCGTGGCCGACGTTTGGCCTGCACGTTGAGTTCGACCCGGAACTGTTCCTCGTGCTGTTTATCCCGCCACTGCTGTTTGCCGATGGCTGGAAAACACCCACGCGCGAGTTTCTGGAACATGGGCGCGAGATCTTCGGTCTGGCACTGGCGCTGGTCGTCGTGACCGTGGTCGGGATTGGTTTCCTGATCTATTGGGTGGTTCCGGGGATCCCGTTAATCCCCGCTTTTGCGCTGGCCGCAGTCCTGTCGCCAACCGATGCCGTGGCGCTGTCCGGCATTGTGGGTGAAGGGCGGATTCCGAAGAAAATCATGGGCATCTTACAGGGAGAGGCGCTGATGAACGACGCCTCCGGTCTGGTTGCCCTGAAGTTCGCCGTGGCCGTCGCAATGGGAACGATGATCTTTACCGTGGGTGGCGCGACCCTGGAATTCTTCAAGGTTGCTATTGGCGGTATCCTGGCGGGCTTCGTGGTGAGCTGGCTGTATGGCCGCTCGCTGCGCTTCCTCAGCCGCTGGGGCGGTGATGAACCCGCAACGCAGATCGTACTGCTGTTCCTGCTGCCGTTTGCCTCCTATCTGATTGCCGAACACATTGGCGTGTCGGGCATTCTGGCAGCGGTAGCGGCAGGGATGACCATCACCCGCTCCGGCGTAATGCGCCGCGCGCCGCTGGCCATGCGTCTGCGTGCAAACAGCACCTGGGCAATGCTGGAATTTGTCTTTAACGGCATGGTCTTCCTGCTGTTGGGTCTGCAGCTGCCGGGCATTATGGAATCCTCTCTGGTGGCGGCGGAGGCCGATCCGAACGTTGAAGTCTGGATGCTCTTTACCGACATCGTGCTGATCTACATGGCGCTGATGCTGGTGCGCTTCGGCTGGCTGTGGACGATGAAAAACTTCAGCGTGCGCTTCCTGAAGAAAAAGCCGATGGAGTTTGGTTCGTGGACCACGCGTGAGCTGCTGATTGCCTCCTTTGCGGGGGTACGCGGGGCGATTACCCTGGCCGGTGTGCTCTCCATTCCGTTGCTGTTGCCGACGGGCGATGTCTTCCCGGCGCGTTATGAACTGGTCTTCCTGGCGGCGGGCGTGATCCTGTTCTCACTGTTTGTCGGTGTGATTATGCTGCCGATTTTGCTGCAGCATATCGACGCCGGGGACGCCACGCAGCAGCATAAAGAGGAGCGGATTGCCCGCGCTGCCACTGCCGAAGTGGCGATTGTCGCTATTCAGAAAATGGAAGAGCGCCTGGCCGCCGATGCCGAAGAGAACATCGACAATCAGCTGCTGACGGAGGTGAGCTCACGCGTGATTGGTAATCTGCGTCGCCGGGCTGACGGCCGTAACGATGTGGAAAGCTCGCTGCAGGAGGAGAACCTGGAGCGCCGGTTCCGTCTGGCGGCGCTGCGCTCCGAGCGTGCCGAGCTGTATCACCTGCGCGCCACGCGGCAGATCAGCAACGAGACGCTGCAAAAGCTGCTGCACGATCTGGATCTGCTGGAAGCGTTGTTGATAGAGAATCAGTAACGCTGTTTTTGCCCGGTGGCGCTGCGCTTACCGGGCCTACGTGCGCGATCGGTTCCCTCTCCCTGTGGGAGAGGGTTAGGGTGAGGGCACCCAAAATCCCTCACAACATTGCAGCCACGCCTGCGCGCTGTGCGACAGATACACCCCTTCTCGCCAAATCATCCCCAGCTGCCAGTGCAAATCGCTTTCGAGTGGGATCCAGCGCAGCGTGTTTTTATCCAGACGCTCGCAAATCGGCTGCGGCAGAATGGCAATCCCCACGCCTGCCTGCACCATCGCTGCCAGGAAATCCCACTGGCCGCTGCGCACCGCAATGCGCGGCTTCACGCTATGTTGATTAAACAGCGTCATCAGCTGGCGGCTGAGGGCGAAATCTTCGTTGTAGATCAGCAGAGGGTATTCACCGAGCAGTTCAGGTTTCACTGAATCTCGCTTCAGCCAGTCGCCGGAGCGGGGAACCAGCACGCACAGCGGATGGCTAAAGAGCGTAAGCGTCGCCAGACCGCTCTCTTCCTCAACGGGGAGGGCTGTCATGGCGACGTCCAGCTCGCCGTTGGTTACGGCCTGCTGGACGGTTAATCCACCAAACTCCGAAATTTTGAGTTCAACGCCGGGGTAACGCTGGCGAAACAGGCTAATCGGCCCGGCCATCATCATCCCGACCATCGGCGGAATACCAAGGCGCAGCACCCCTTTGGTCAGGTGGTTAATATCGTCAAGCTCCGCTTCCAACTGACGAAACTCGGCCAGGATCGCCAGGCCACGTTCAAACACCACGCGCCCGGTATCGGTAAGCAACAGCTTGCGTCCGTCGCGGATCAGCAGGGTACAGTTGAGTTCATCTTCGAGGTTTTTCAGCATTTTGCTGATGGTGGGTTGGGTAACAAATAACTTCTCCGCTGCGCGGGTAAAACTCTGCTGGCGAACCACTTCGACAAAATAGCGCAGCGTTCTTATGTCCATGATTATTCCTCGAAACTATACCTTCGATGATTTTAATTCATTTCAGTCCATACCGTGCGCTCACTATACTGGCGCCTCGTCTCATTTTTGAGGAAAACCCCCATGGCCGTGGCGTTAAGCCGTGTTACGCCTGCCGTTGTGCAACGACTCCAGGTACCGGTTCAGGTACTGCTCTACGCGGGACTGTTTGTTTTTGCGGAATATCTTGTCGGCTGGCTGCATCTGCCGCTGCCTGCCAACCTGGTGGGGATGGTGTTGATGCTGACGCTCATTCTCTGCCGCGTTATCCCCCTTAGCTGGGTGCGTGCCGGCGCGCGCTGGCTGCTGGCAGAGATGTTGCTGTTCTTTGTTCCTGCCGTGGTGGCGGTGGTGAACTATGCGCAACTGCTGATGGTGGACGGCTGGCGGATCTTCGCGGTCATCGCCCTGAGCACGCTGATGGTGCTGGGCGCCACCGCCTGGGTGGTGGACAAGGTTTATCGCTTCGAGATCCGCAGGCAAAAAACATGACTAACTTCCAGATAAGCGTGCTGTGCCTGATTGCCACGCTGGTTATCTACTTTGCCAACAAACGCCTGTATCGTCGCTTTCACGCGCTGCCGCTGATGCCGCTGGTCTTCACGCCGATCCTGCTGGTGCTGATGCTGGTTTTTGGCCATATCTCCTGGCAAAACTACATTGGCGAATCCCACTGGTTGCTGTGGCTACTGGGGCCGGCCACCATCGCCTTTGCGGTGCCGGTGTACGACAACCTGAATATCATTAAACGTCACTGGATGTCGCTCAGCGCGGGGGTGATTACCGCCACGGTGGTGGCGGTCTGTAGCTCCGTCTGGCTGGCGCGGCTGTTTACGCTGCCCGATGAAATTCAGCGTAGCCTGGCCGTGCGCTCGGTAACGACGCCATTTGCGCTGGCAGCCGCTAAACCGCTCGGCGGACAGCCGGATCTGGTGGCGCTGTTCGTGGTTGTCACCGGTGTCTTCGGTATGGCGGTAGGCGATATGCTGTTTCTGCGGCTTTCTATCCGTGAAGGGTTGGCAAAAGGGGCGGGATTTGGCGCAGCGTCACACGGCGCGGGAACGGCACGCTCTTATGAGTTGGGTCAGCAGGAGGGGGTTGTAGCAAGCCTGGTGATGATGCTCTCCGGCGTGTTGATGGTGCTGATTGCGCCGCTGGTGGCATGGGTGATGTTCTGAACTCCCCGGCCCGAAGGCCGGGGATCAAGACTCAGTGTGCGCGGCCTTGTTCCACGCCCAGGCCGGTTTGTGAGCGGATAAACTGGGCGCGGAATTTCTCACGCTCCAGGTTCCCCTCCGGCGAGTTGTCGGTTGCAGAAAAGATCCAGATACCGATAAACGCCACGGCGATTGAAAACAGCGCCGGGTACTCATACGGGAAGAGCGCCTTTTCGTGACCGAGGATCTGCACCCAAATCGTCGGGCCGAGGATCATCAGAATCACCGCAGTCAGCAGCCCCAGCCAGCCGCCTACCATTGCGCCACGGGTGGTCAGTTTAGACCAGTACATGGAGAGCAGGATGATAGGGAAGTTACAGCTCGCCGCAATTGAGAAGGCCAGCCCCACCATGAAGGCAATGTTCTGCTTCTCGAAGAGGATCCCCAGCAGGATCGCCACCACACCCAGAATCAGTACGGTGATTTTGGAGACTTTGAGCTCTTCACGCTCGGTTGCGCCTTTGCGGAACACGTTCGCGTACAGGTCATGCGACACCGCAGATGCTCCGGCAAGCGTAAGCCCGGCCACCACGGCAAGGATGGTGGCAAAGGCCACGGCTGAGATAAAGCCGAGGAACAGATTGCCGCCTACCGCATCCGCCAGATGCACTGCCGCCATGTTGTTCCCGCCAATCAGCGCGCCCGCCGCGTCTTTAAATGCCGGGTTCGCTCCCACCAGCATGATGGCGCCAAAACCGATGATAAAGGTCAGTATGTAGAAGTAACCCATAAACCCGGTGGCGTAGAAGACGCTCTTGCGCGCTTCGCGGGCATCGCTCACGGTGAAGAAACGCATCAGGATATGTGGCAAGCCTGCGGTACCAAACATCAGACCCAGACCGAGTGAAAGCGCGGATATCGGGTCTTTCACCAGCCCGCCCGGGCTCATGATCGCTTCCCCTTTCGGGTGGACCGCCATCGCTTCGGTAAACAGGTTGTTGAAGCTAAAGCCGACGTGTTTCATCACCATAAAGGCCATGAAGCTCGCACCGAACAGCAGCAGAACCGCTTTGATAATTTGCACCCAGGTGGTTGCCAGCATGCCGCCAAACAGGACGTACATCACCATCAGCACACCCACCAGCACCACCGCGACGTGGTAGTTCAGGCCGAACAGAAGTTCGATGAGTTTGCCTGCGCCAACCATCTGGGCGATCAGATACAGCGCCACCACCACCAGCGAACCGCAGGCGGAGAGAATACGAATCGGACCCTGCTTCAGGCGATACGAAGCCACATCAGCAAAGGTGAAACGCCCCAGGTTGCGCAAGCGTTCGGCGATCAGGAACAGAATGATCGGCCAGCCCACCAGGAAGCCGAGAGAGTAGATCAGACCATCGTAGCCGGAGGTGTACACCAGCGCGGAGATCCCAAGGAAAGACGCGGCAGACATAAAGTCGCCCGCAATCGCCAGCCCGTTCTGGAAACCGGTAATATTACCGCCCGCAGTGTAGTAATCATTACGGGAACGGACGCGTTTCGACGCCCACCAGGTGATATACAGCGTCAGCACCACGAAAATCAGGAACATGATAATCGCCTGCCAGTTGGTTGGCTGGCGCTGAACCTCGCCGGTAATGGCATCTGCGGCGTGTGCCGCAAAGGGAAGTGTGGCGGCAAGCGCCGTCAGGACTCTCTTCATGATGCTTTTACCTCACGCAGTACCGCTTTATTAAGACGATCGAATTCGCCGTTCGCGCGCCAGACGTAGACGCCGGTCAGCACAAACGAAATCACAATCACGCCAATGCCAATCGGAATGCCCCGTGTGACGCTGGTGCCCTCATGCAGCGGCGTACCCAGCCAGTGTGGGGCAAAGGCGATAAGCAGAATAAAGCCGACGTAGATAATCAGCATGATGATGGAAAGTAAGAAGGCAAACCGTTGCCGTTTATCAACGAGCTCCCTGTAGTGCGCACTATTCTCTATCTGCTGACAAATATCGTTATTCATCACAGAGTTCTCCAGAAGTAAGGTTGGTTTGTTTTATCCCCTCTCCCCTATGGGGAGAGGGTTAGGGTGAGGGTCTTTTCCTGTCTGGAATCCACAATGTTTGGTAACTTAGGCGAAGCAAAAAAATACCTCGGTCAGGCAGCGAAAATGCTGATTGGCATTCCGGACTATGACAACTATGTTGAGCATATGAAAACCAACCACCCGGATAAGCCCTACATGACCTACACTGAATTCTTCCGCGAGCGTCAGGAAGCGCGCTACGGCGGAAGTGGAGAAGGCGGCGTCCGCTGCTGCTAAAGGAGAGACCATGACCCCGATTGCCGTCACCCTGTTGACCGGTTTCCTCGGCGCCGGTAAAACCACCCTGCTGCGCCACATTCTCAACGCGCAGCACGGTTTCAAAATCGCCGTGATCGAAAACGAGTTCGGCGAAGTCTCCGTTGACGACCAGCTGATTGGCGATCGCGCCACGCAGATCAAAACCCTGACCAACGGCTGCATCTGCTGTACCCGCTCTAACGAACTGGAAGATGCCCTGCTGGACCTGCTCGACAGCCGCGATCGTGGGGACATCCACTTTGACCGCCTGGTGATTGAATGCACCGGCATGGCCGACCCCGGCCCGATTATTCAGACCTTTTTCTCACATGACATCCTTTGCCAGCGCTACCTGCTGGACGGCGTGATTGCCCTGGTCGACGCGGTTCACGCCGACGATCAGATGAACCAGTTCACCATCGCCCAGTCTCAGGTGGGCTACGCCGACCGCATCCTGCTGACCAAAACCGACGTGGCGGGCGAGAGCGTTAAACTGCGCGAGCGCCTGGCACGCATCAACGCCCGCGCACCGGTATACACCGTGACGCACGGCGATATCGACCTGTCTCAACTGTTCAACACCAACGGTTTTATGCTGGAAGAGCATGTCACCTCAAAACCGCGTTTTCACTTTATGGCGGATAAGCAGAACGACGTAGCGTCGATTGTGGTGGAGCTGGATTACCCGGTAGACATCAGCGAGGTCTCCCGCGTGATGGAGAACCTGCTCCTGTCGTTTGCCGATAAACTGCTGCGCTACAAAGGCATGCTGTGGATCAACGGCGAACCAAACCGCCTGCTGTTCCAGGGCGTACAGCGGCTGTACAGCGCGGACTGGGACAGACCCTGGGGCGACGAGACACCGCGCAGCGTGATGGTATTTATCGGTATCCAGCTGCCGGAAGAGGAAATTCGGGCGGCGTTTGCGGGGCTGAAGAGATAACCGCCCGGCATCCCCTCTCCCTTTGGGCTGAGGGATCCCCATAAAATAATGCCTGCACAGACGGCCCCCTCTCCCTTTGGGAGAGGGCTGGGGTGAGGGGGAACATACGGCTGTGGAGGTCATTCCGTTCACTTTATGTTCC